>JBEQAH010000095.1:0-7408 GCA_041640435.1 bacterium
AGCCGTAGTGAGCCACCGCGAGGGCCATGCGGGCGTTCTGCTCCACGAGGAGGATGGTGACACCCTCCTGGTTCAAACTTCGGAGGATCGAGAAGATCTCCGCCACCACCCGCGGCGCGAGTCCCAGGGAGGGTTCGTCCAGCAGGAGGAGCGCGGGCCGGAGTAACAGCGCCCGGGCGATGGCCAGCATCTGCTGTTCACCGCCCGACAGGGTTCCCGCCAGCTGCCGGCCGCGCTCCCGCAGCACCGGGAACCGGTCCAGCACCGCTTCCAGGTCCGCCCGGGGGATCCGGTGCGCATACCCTGCCAGCTGCAGGTTCTCCGCCACGGTGAGCTCCGGGAAGATCCCACGGCCTTCGGGCACCAGCGCGACCCCGAGCCTCGTGATGGCATCCGGGTCGCGCCCGTTCAGCAGCATGCCCCGGAACCGAACCTCCCCCTTTTCCGGCTGGTCGGGGATGAGGCCCATGACGGTGCGCAGGAGGGTCGTCTTGCCCGCGCCGTTGCTCCCCAGGAGTGCCACCACCTGCCCTTCCCGAACGCTGAGGGACACGCCGCGCAGCACCACCAGCCGCTTCCGGTAGCCCGCCTCCACGTTGCGCACCGACAGGAGCTCTGCCCTCACGCGCCCACCCCCAGGTACGCCTCCACCACCCGCGGATCCCGCTGCACGCGCTCGGGTGGCCCTTCCGCGATCACCTCCCCGTGATCCAGGACCACCACCCGCTCCGACAGGTCCATTACCATGCGGAGGTCGTGCTCCACCAGGATGAGGGTCAGCCCGAACGCCCTTCGGGCGTCCAGCAGCCGGTAGCGCAGCTCGTCCTTGTCCTCCGCGGTCAGCCCCGCAGACGGCTCGTCTAGCAAAAGGAGGCGGGGCCCGGTGGCCAGGGCCCGGCCCAGCTCCACCAGTTTCTGCACGCCGTAGGGCAGCGCGGCCACCGGGCGGTCTCGATAGGCCTGCAGGTCCAGGAACTCCAGCACCGCCTCCGCCCGCTCCCGCTGCGCCACCTCCTCCCGCACCGCGCGGCCGGTCCCCAGCACCACCTCCCACAGCCCCGCGCGGAAGTGCCGGTGGCAGCCCAGGAGCAGGTTGTCCAGCACCGTCATGCCTCTGAACAACTCCAGGTTCTGGAAGGTGCGGGCGACCCCCATGCGGGCGATGACGTCGGGCGCGGCGCGGGTGATGTCGCGACCTTCCAGTCGCACCACACCCCGCTGCGGCCGGTACAGCCCGCAGACGCAGTTAAACAGACTCGTCTTGCCCGCGCCGTTCGGCCCGATGAGGGACACCAGCTCGCCGACCCGCACCTCCAGGGAAACGTCCTGGAGCGCTGTCACTCCGCCGAACCGCAGGGTAAGCCCCCGGACCTCCAGCAGAGGAACGCCCGACAACCGACCGCCCCGCTTAAAACCCCACGGGATAGGTGATCCAGTCGGTGAGCCGCGTGTACCGGCCCCCCTCCGCGCGGGTGAGGAACACCCGGTTGATCCCCTGCCGGCGGTTCGGCCCGAAGGTGACCCCGCGGATCACCTCGCCGTCCCAGTTCCGGATGCCCTCCATGGCCTGGACGAGCCGTTCCTTGGTGAGGTCGCGGCCCGCGCGGCGCAGGCCCTCCACGAAGGGTTCCATGAACGCCCAGCCGGCCAGCCCGTTGAACGGGTTCTGGCGGAGGGCGGGGTCGATCCGGGTGAGAACAGCCAGGGCCTGGTCCACCCGTGCATCGCCGGTCCCCGGGAGCGGGAAGAAGGCCGTGGAGATCACGCCGTTCCAGGCCTCGCCGGCCAGGGCGAACATCACCGGGTCGCCCAGGGTGAAGGACGACAGCAAGCGCGGGGTGTACCCGATGCGTGCCATCTCCCGGACGATGAGCGCACCGTGTCTCGGCGTGGCGTACAGGAGGACGGCGTCGGCCCGGGACTCCCGCAGCCGGACCGCTTCAGAGCTCACCTCCGCCTGCGTGACTTCGTAGGGAACCTGGGCCACCACCCGCACGCGCGACCGCACCGCACCCTGTTTGACGCCCAGCAGCCCCTTCTGGCCGTACAGGTCGTTCTGGTAGAAGACGGCCACGGTCTTGGCGCCGAGCTGGCGGGCGGCGTAGTCCACGAGGATCTTCGCCTCCTCCACGTACGAGGGGTAGGTGACGAACAGGTACTTCTTGTCCCGGAAGCCGTACCACATGCTGGCGTCGGCCGTCGGGGTGATCCAGATCACCTCGTTGCGGACCAGGTAGTCCCGTACCGCGAAGGCGTTCGCGGACCCAATCAGGCCCACGACGGCGAACACCCCCACGCGCTCCACCAGCTCCCGCACGTTGGCCGCGGCCCGGGGCGGAAGATACGCGTCGTCCCGCACCACCACCCGCAGCCTGCGGCCGTGCACGCCGCCCTGATCATTCAGGAACCGCGCGTAAGCCTCCATCCCGCGGCCCACCGCACCCCAGTACGCCGCGGGCCCGCTCAGCGGCATGGAGGTCCCGATCACCACCTCCTCCCCGGTCACCCCGCGCTCCTGGGCCCCGGCACCCACCGAGAGCCCCAGCGCCACCGCCAGGCAGATCCCGATGACGGTCCTCATCTCCTCCCCTCCTGTTTTCAGTGTGTGCTGCCCCTCACACCCGGCGCTCCAACGGGCGCCCGAACAGCCCCTCGGGCCTGAGCAGCAGCACCGCCACGATCACGAGGAAGCTCAGTGTGGCTTTGAACTTCACCGAAACGTAGCCGGCGAACAGGCTCTCCGCCACTCCCAACAGGAGCCCGCCCACCACCGCGCCCGCGAGACTGTCCATCCCGCCTAGCACCGCGGCGGCGAAGCCCTTCAGGAACGGGTCCAGCATCATGAAGGGATCCAACAACAGCGCGGGCGCCAGGAGCACACCCGCGCTGGCCCCCAGCACTCCCGCCAGGGCCCAGGTGGCGGCCAGAACCCTGCGGGCGGGTACGCCCAGCAGCTGTGCGGCCACGGGGTTCTGGGCCACCGCGCGCATGGCCAAGCCGAGGGGTGTGCGGTGCACCACCAGGGAGAGCAGCCCCACCAGCACCACCGACGCGGCCAGGGAGCCTGCGCTGAGCTCGCTCACCACCACCCCGCCCAGGCGGTACACCCGGACGTCCGATAGAGGAGAGGGGAACGGTTTCGTGTCCGTGCCCCACAGCCACGCCATGGCTCCGCTCAGGAACAGGGCGAAGCCCAACGTGGTGATCACCAGCCCCAGCACGGTGCCCTCCCGCACCGGTCGCACCAGGACGTGGTAGAAGCCCGCGGAGACGAGCCCCGCCCCCACGAGGCCCCCGACCAGAGCGGCGCCGTAGGGCCAGCCGGCCTGCAGGCCGGAGAGGGCGAGGAAGGCGCCCAGGGTGCACAGATCCCCATGGGCGAAGTTGAGGACGCGCGACGATCGGTACAGCAGCACGATCCCCAGCGCCACCAGGGCGTACAGGCCGCCTGAAGCGAGTCCGTTGGCCAGGTACTGCGCTGCGAGGGTCACAGCGGCCACATCCGGACGTACCGCTGGATCCGCAACCAGCGGCTGTACAGGCCCCCGGGCTCGAAGCGCAGCACGAGGATCACCACGAGCCCGTAGAGAACGTTCAGCACCTCGCCAAACCCGGACAGCAGCTGGGGTAGCAGGGTCAAGAGCAAGGCACCGAGTACGCTGCCGGGCACCGAAGCCAGCCCGCCCACCACCACCATGGAAAAGAAGTAGATGGACTCGAACAACGTGAACAGCTGCGGCTCCAAGAACCCCAGGACGTGACCCATGAGGGCCCCGGCGACGCCCGCGTACAGAGCGCTCAGGCCAAAGGCCAGGGTCTTGTACCGGGTGAGGTTCACCCCGGACATCTCCGCCGCCACGTCGCTGTCCCGCACCGCCACCAGCGCGCGGCCCACGTACGACCGCACGATGCGCACCGCGGCCAGCACGAGACCACAGGCGACTACTAGGACCACCCAGTACAACACCCGCTCGTCCCTCAAAGACAGGCCCGCTAGGTGCAGCTCAGGCAGGAACAGACCGGACCGCCCGCCCGAAAGCCCTTCCCAGTTCACCAGCACCTGGTGAACCGCAAGCCCGAACGCCAGGGTGGCGATGGCGAGGTAAGGACCCGAAAGCCGCAGCGCGGGGAGCCCCACACAGTAGCCGGCGAGGGCGCTGGTGGCCGCGGACGCCACCAGCGAAGGGACGAACCCCCAGCCGAGGCGGGTGAGCAAGAGTCCCTGGGTGTACGCACCGACCGCGAAGAACCCTGCGTGGCCCAACGAGATCTGGCCGGTGTACCCTACCAGCAGGTTCAGCCCCACGGCGACCACCGCGTGCACCGAACAAAGGGTTGCCACGTACACCACGTAGCGGGGGGCGAACAGGGGGAGGCCTGCCAGGATGCCCACCAGCAACACCACCCCCGCCCAGCCGGTCCAGCCTGAGACCAGGCGCAGGTCCTGAGCATACGAGGTGCGGAGTTCCACCCGCGGCTGGTTGTTCGCGGGCGACAGGCCACTTCCCTCCCGCAGGACCCCGCCGGGGCCTGGCCGAACCACTCCCCGTGGCCCGCGCCCTGATCTGCGCCCTCCTGCTGGCGGTGGCCGGAGGAGCCGCCGCACAGCCAACCCCGCCGGACCTTTCCGGCACGTGGGCCTATAGCCAGATCATGGCGCTCGCCGAGCGCCGCGTGCTTGACACCGACCCCGACGGCCGGTTCAGGCCGGAGGCCTCCCTGAGCCGGGCACGGTTTGCGCGCTGGCTCGTCGCAGCCAAGGGCCTGCCGACCCCTCCTCCGACGCGCGCCCCGTTCCCCGACGTGCCGGCCTCTCACCCCCAGGCGCCCGCTGTGGACGCCGCATGGCGGTACGGGCTGCTTCCGGACCCTCAGGGCCCCTTCCGGCCCCACCAGGCGCTCAGCCGGCAGGACGCGGTGGAGTGGGTGGTGCGGGCACTGGGGTACAGCTGGGAAGCGAGCTGGCTTGCTGCTCGCACCGCACCTTCCGGTGAACTGCTGGCCGTGGCGCCCGCCCGCCGCGGGGCGTGGCTGGTCGCGCGGTCGACCCGGCCCGCGCTGCTCGTGGATGGACCTGGGGGGCCCGGTAACCCCACAGGCCCCATCACGCGGGCGGAAGCCGCAGCGCTGCTGTGGGCCTACCTCCAGGCGGTGGAGAAGGGCGTGCAGCTGCGGCACGAGCAGGCTCTGGCACCGGGCCTGGTGGTCGCCGTGGAGAAGCGAGGAGCGCTGAGGAGCCTGCCCGTCTGGCGCGTCCAGGTGGGTGCGTTCGCCAACCCGGAGAACGCAGAGCGGCTGGCGGCCCGCATGCGTGCCCAGGGACTCGTCGCGGTGGTCGACGTGGTAGACGACCTGCACAAAGTGCGCGTGGGCGCATTCCGCACCCGCGGCGAGGCGGAGGCGCAGGCGCGGGCCCTCGCGGAGGAGGGGCTGCCCACGTGGGTGCTCTCCACCGTGCGGGACCTGGAGCGGCTTCCGGGGCCCCAGTGGCTGGCGGTGGTGCGCTTGGCGCCCTCCCTCTGGCAGCTCCGACCCGTCCTGGCCCGGGACCGCGTGCCCGGACGCGAGCGCACCTCGGAGATGGCGCGCCGCGTGGGAGCGCTTGTGGCTACGAACGGCGGTTACTTCGCGCCTGATGGAGATCCCCTCGGTGGCCTCGTGGTGGATGGCCAGTGGGCCAGCGAACCGATCCCGGGGCGTTCGTGCCTGGGGTGGTCTGACGGGTTCGCGTTGATCGACCGGCTGGACTGGCGGGGTGAGGTGTCGTGGCCCGGTGGCGCCGTGCGCCTTGGGGGGGTGAACCGTCCGCGCCGACAAGACGAGGTCGTGCTCTACACCTCTCTGTTCGGCGCGTCCACCCGGGCAGCCCCCGGGCTTGAGGTAGTGGTCTCCGGTGGGCTTGTGCGCGGGGTCCGGGACTCAGGGCCCACGCCGATCCCGCAGGACGGCTACGTCCTTTCGGGGGGCGGGGCCGCGCTGGCTTCGTTGCGAACCGGAGACCCGGTCCGACTGTCGTTGACCCTGCAGCCTGCTTCCGCAGACCCCCGGTGGCAGGAGGTCCGGCACGTGGTCTGCGGCGGACCCCGCCTGCTCTCTGGAGGGCTTCCAGACGCTGCGGACGAGGGCTTTTCGGAGACGCTCCGGGAGCGGCGGCATCCCCGCACCGCGGTGGGCCTTGCGCCGGACGGGACGGTGGTCCTGGTGGTGGTCGACGGCCGGGCTCCCGAGCACGGGCTCGGCATGACGTTGCGGGAGCTCGCGGAAGAGCTGCGACGCGCGGGCTCCACCGACGCCCTGAACCTGGACGGAGGGGGTTCGACTACCCTCGTGGTATCGGGGGCTGTGGCCAACCGGCCCTCGGACGAAGGAGGCGAGCGTCCTGTGAGCGACGCCCTGGTGGTCCTGCCGCGGGGCGGAGCTAGCCCGCCTTCGCCGCCAGCTGGAAGATCGGCAGGTACAGGGAGATTACCATGGCACCCACCACGAACCCCATGAACACGATCATGGCGGGCTCCAGGGTGCTCGCGAGGGCGCTGACCGCGGCCTCCACCTCGGTGTCGTAGAAGTCCGCCACCTTCACCAACATCTCGTCCAGATTGCCGGCCTCCTCGCCCACCTTCACCATCTGCACCACCATGGGCGGGAAGAGCTCCACCTGCGAGAGGGGGATGGCGATGCTTTCCCCTTCCCGGATGCTGGCCCGGACCTTCTGGATGGCCTCCTCCACCACCACGTTGTCCACCGCCTTGCTGGTGACGTCAAAGGACTGCAGGAGGGGGACGCCCGCGCCCAGCAGGGTCCCCAGGGTGCGGGCGAAGCGCGCCAGGACGGTCTTTTGGATCACCGGACCAAACAGCGGAAGCCGCAACTTGGCGCGGTCCCACCACGCCTTGCCCACTGGAGTCCGCAGCCACCGCAAAAAGCCCCAGATCCCCAGCGCCAGGCCGGGGATCCACACGTACCAGAAGGTCCGCAGGACGTAGCTGATGGCCATCACGATCTGGGTGGGCAGAGGGAGCTCGCCCACGTTCAGCTCCCGGAAGAACACCACGAACTGGGGGATAATCACCATGGTCATGAAGAGCAGGGCTCCGGTGGCTGCCAGGGTGAGGATTACCGGGTAGACCATGGCGGACTTGATCTTCTGCCGCAGGGCGAACTCCTTTTCCAGGAAGGTCGAGAGCCGCTGCAGCACCTCGTCCAGCACACCCCCCGCCTCACCCACCCGCACCATGTTCACGTACAGAGAGCTGAAGGCTTGGGGGTGCTTGGAGAGCGCCTCCGCGAGGGTCCGACCCTGCTCCACGTCCGCGCGCACCTTGCCCAGGATTTCCCGAAGCCGGTGGTTGGTGGTCTGCTGCTCCAGGATGGCAAGCGACCGAACCAGGGTGAGTCCGGAGTTCACCAT
>JBEQAH010000096.1:0-7336 GCA_041640435.1 bacterium
ATGCGCCACGGCCAGCATGGAGTAATGGCTGTCGAGAACAGGGCGGCTGTGCTCTCAAGGAAACGCGCCTACGCTCCTCTACGGGCCCGCGGGATCGGCTATGATGAGTGCGCTTACGGTTTCGCGTCCGGAGGAGCTTCCATGGAGGCCGTGCGGGTGCTGGAATTCGAGGGGCCGTTCCGGGGGACACGGGTCACCGTGCACCCCGTGGTCGTCTACGACCCCGCTGGCGTGCTCCTCGTGGACACGGGCTTGCCGGGGCAACTGGACACCCTACGTCAGCTGCTCGCCCACCAAGGGGTGGAACTCAGTCAGGTGCGGTGGTGTGTCCTCACGCACCAAGACCTGGACCACATCGGCAACGCGCCCGAGGTGGCTGCCCTGAGCGGGGCGGAGGTGTGCGCCCACCCGCTGGACGCGCCGTACATCGAGGGCCAGCGGACGCTGCTGAAACTCGCCCCGGAGCGGCTTGCCACCCTTCCACCTGAGGCGCGCGCCTTCTTCGAGGAGTGGGCCCAGCACCTCCCCCGGGCCCGGGTTTCCCGCCTCCTCGAAGATGGCGACCGGTTGCCTGTCGCCGGGGGCGTGCGGGTCGTATACACGCCCGGCCACACTCCCGGCCACCTCAGTCTCTACCTGGAGGCGCACCGCGTGCTGATCGCGGGCGACGCCCTGGTGGTAGCCGATGGGCAGCTGCGCGGGCCCAGGCCCGAGGTCACGCTGGACCTGGACGAGGCCATGCGCTCGGTGGCCAAGCTCGCGGAGCTCGAGCCGGAGTTCGTGATCTGCTACCACGGCGGGTTGTTCGGTCCCGGGGCCGCGGCCCGCCTCCGCGAGATCGCCTCGCTCCGAGCCTGATCGCGCAGGGTGCGCTGGCTACTGACCCTCGCAGCTGCGGCGCTGTTGGCCCTTGCAAGCCCGGAGCCCACGGGTTCGCCAACTCCCTGCGCGCAGCCCAGCCCTCCCCAGGCCCTGTGGGAGGGTCAGGTGGTGCGGGTGGTGGACGGTGACACCCTCCGCGTCCGCGCGGACGCCCGGGAGGAGCGGGTGCGCCTGGTGGGCGTGGACGCGCCCGAGCGCGTTCCCGGCCCTCGCCTGCAGCAGCAAGCGCGCCAGCTGGCTTTACCGCCTGACGTGCTGCGGCGTTGGGCTGGCGCTGCGTACGCCTTCGCCCGCCGGCACCTCGGCGGCCGGCGGGTCGGCCTGGAAACAGACGTTCAAGATCGCGACGAGTTCGGCCGCCTGCTCGCGTACGTGTGGGTGGACCGGGTCCTGTTCAACCTTGAGGTGGTACGGGAGGGGTACGCGTGGTCCTACCCTGTCCCGCCGAACCTCCGGTACGCGGAGCTCCTCGCGGCTTGCCAGCGCGAGGCACAGCAAGCCCGCCGCGGGCTGTGGGGGCCGTGACGGGGGCGTCGGTCAGGATCCGCGCGCGTACAGGTTGAGGGGGTGGCGCACCCAGCGCGGCCCCAGCACCCGGGATAGCCGGTCGAACATCTCCATGTCGTACTGGCCCACGAGGGTGATGGCCGTGCCCGTGGCCCCGGCCCGGGCCGTGCGGCCTACGCGGTGCACGTACGTCTCCACATCCTCTGGCATGTCGAAGTTCACCACGTGGGAGACCTGCGGCAGATCCAGGCCCCGCGCGGCCACGTTCGTCACCACCAGGATGGGCGTGCGGCCAGACGCAAAGGCCCGTAGGGCAGCCAAGCGGGCGCCTTGCCGCATGCCCCCGTGCAGGGCCGCCACCGGGCGCTCTCTGGCCAGCACATCCGCCAGGCGCTCACTAGCGCGCTGGGTTCTGCGGAACACCAGGGCGGAGTGCACGGGCTCGGTGCGCAGCAGCGCGCGCAGGGCCCTCACCTTATCCTGCTCTGCCACCTCCACGTAGAACTGGCGGATCCCCTCCACGGTGGGTGCCGCTCCCTCGATCCGTACCCAGGTGGGGTCCCGAAGGGTGCGGCGGATGAGTGCCGTGATGGCCGCCGGAAGGGTTGCAGACAGCAGGACGGTCTGCCGGTCCCTGGGCGTCGCGTTCAGGATCCTCTCCACGTCGGGCAGGAAGCCGATGTCCAGCATGCGATCCGCCTCGTCCAAGACCACCGTCCGGACGGAGCCCAGGTGGACCGCGCCGCGGCCGAGCAAGTCCAGGAGCCGGCCGGGAGTCGCCACCAACAGTTGAGGTCCACGGCCCAGGGCTTCCCGTTGGACGGCCACGGGGGCCCCGCCGTACACGCAGGCCAACCGCAGCCGCCGCCCGCGTCCCAGCGCCCGCAGGTGGTCTGAAACCTGCAGCGCCAGCTCTCGGGTGGGAACGAGGACCAAGCCTTGCGGGCCCGATCGGCGCTCGACGGTCAGCCCTTCCACCAGCGGAATCCCGTACGCCCCGGTCTTGCCGGAACCGGTCTGGGCCTGGACGGCCACGTCTCGGCCAGAGCGGATCAAAGGGATCGTGCGCAGCTGGACCGGGGTGGGGGACCGCCACCCCAGCGACCGGATCGCTGCGAGAGTTTCCGGACGCAGCCCCAGGGTTTCGAAGGACCCTTCCTCCTGTGCTGCGACCCTCGCCGGTTCGAATCTGTTCCGTGCGGGGACTTGCAAAAGTTCCCTGGACATGCTTCAGCCTCCTTCGGCCGCGGCCATCACCGCGGGAGTTGGGTCGGCGTCTTCGTGTCCCGCCCGACCCCTACCGCGTCCGAAGAAGGCCTGCGAAACACACCGGGGATTGCGCGACCCCGGCTCCAGCATCCGACCCTGTCACCCTAGCACACTACCGCGCGTACCGCAACCGGCACTCACCCCGAGGCCCGACCCACGGCGTACACCGCGGCCCGCACCGCGCCCCAGATCCGCGCGAACACCCCGCGCCCGGGCCCATCCACCTGCCTCTGGCGCCGCGACCCCTCCTCCGCCTCCCGCACCCGACGGGCCCCTTCCGCATCCCGAAGGTCCTGGCGCATGCGCTGCGCAGCCAGCTCCGCCCACAGCGACCAGTGTGTCACCTCGCACCTCCCCGTTCTGTCGCCCCAACGGATGGCGCCATCTCGCGCGCCACCTCACGCCCCACCAGCACCAAAACCACCCCTGCCAGGATGGCGGCCATCCCACCCACGCCAAGCGGGCTTACGGTCTCGCCCAAGATCACCGCCCCCAGGGCCACCGCCACCAGCGGGTTCACGTACGCGTGGCTGGTGGCAAGGCTCGCCCGCACGCGGTGCAGCAGATCGGCGTAGGCGCTGAACGCCAGCAGGGATCCGAAGACCGTGAGGTAGGCCGCCGCGGCCCACGCTTCCACCGACACCGGGACTCGGACCCGCTCCCCGGCGAGAAGGGCTACACCCGCCAGACCCGCACCGCCTCCCAGCATCTGCGTGGCGCTCGCCATGAGCCCGGAGGGCAGGAGGACCCGCTGGCTAAGCACGGATCCCGCGGCCCAGAGCACCGCCGCCAGGAGCAAGGACCCTGCGGCCAGGGGCTCGCTGCGCAGGCTGCGCTCCCACTGCAACATCACCACGCCAGCAAGCCCGACCACCAGGCCGACCCGCTCCCACCTCCCCGGCCACTGCCCGCGCAGTCCAGCGAACACAGCAGCCCACAGAGGTACCGTGGCAACCACCATGGACGCTAGGCCCGAGGCGACCCACTGCTGGGCGAAGGTCACGAGCCCGTTGCCGCCCACGAGCAGGAGCAGGCCCACGCCCGCGGCGCCCTTCCACTCCGCCCAGGTAGGCGCTCGTTCGCCCCTCAGTCGCAGGAAGCCGTACAGCACCGCGCCAGCTGCGGCGAACCGCCCGGCCCCGAGTGAGAAGGGCGGGAAGTTGTCCAGGGCCAGGCGGATAGCCAGGTACGTGGACCCCCACACCAGGTACACCGTCGCGAGCGCTAGCCAAACCCGCCCGTCCAGCCCATCCCGCCGGCTCATCCCGTCCTCCTCGCGTCTCGGCCCACCAGCGCCTCCAGTACTCCCGCGGGCTCGCCGCGGAACACGAAGACAACGCCACCGCGCTCACGGCCCGCACGCGAACCGGCCCGGGGCTCACGCCCGCCTCCTCCGCGCCTCGGGTCGCCGTTGCTCAGGTGTTCCCAGCAGACGTGCGCGCAGCATCTCCAGACTGGCCCGGTCGAGCTCCATCGCGTACGTGCGCATGCGCACCCGTCCACCCGTGAGGCGCCTGGCCACCGGGTAGGCGGCGGTGGAAACGTAGACTTCCTCCGCCTCCCCGAGGGCCCGGCGGAACCCTTCGGGGTTGTCGACGCCCACCGGAGTCAGGTTCACGTGCCGCACCCCTGCGTTCACCACCAGGGTGCGCACGCGCGCGGCCCGGTGGCGGTCCAGGCAGCAGACCGCCACCCGGGTACCCGCGGGCAGCTGCGCTAAGGACCGGAGGAACTGGATCTGCAACCCAGCCCCCACCGCCACCACCTGTGCGGCCCGGCCGACCGCCTGCTGTACCTCCTCGAAGTGAAAAAAGGTGGTCACCACCATTCCCACAGCTGCGGCGCGACGGCGGAACGCTGCCGGATTCCGTCGGATGTCGTCCAGGTGAACGCCCTCCACCGCGACGCCCATTTCCTGGTTCAGCGTGCGGCTGTGCTCCTCGATCTCAGGCACGTTGCACTCCACGAACAGCACGCGCCGCCGCAACCGGTGTGCCTCCCTCATCCGAGCCCGGGCGGCCACGGCCTCTGCGAACTCGGTGGGGGTGAACCCCATCTCCACAGCCCTGGCCAGCGCCCGGTCCGCCACGTCCCTCAAGGCCGCCCGGTTCAGCGCCGCCCGGGTGGTCTCGTTGTCCGCCACGAAGGTGCCGGCGCCCCGACGGGAGGTGAGGTACCCCTCCTCCTGTAGCGCTGCGTAGACGGCCGCCACGGTGTTGCGGTGCACCCGGAGGTAGTCCGCCAGCTCCTGGACCGTGGGAAGGCGGTCACCCGGTTTGAGCTCCCCGAGAGCCACCAGCCACCGGATCTGCTCGGCCAGCTGGGCGTGAATGGGCTCCGTCCCGCGATGGTCCACCGCGAGGGGCAGGGCCGGCGGGTATTCGTCTCTTTTCATGATTATTTGTGACAATAGCACGTCCCCGGCTCCTCCGCAAGGGGGGTCCTCCCACCTCGCGGGCCCGCCCGCCCGGTGGTAGAATCGGCCGTTGGTGACGCCCGACGAGTTCGCGGTCGAGATCCACGATCTGGTCCGCGTCTACCGCGCCCCGCGCGCCCTCAGGACGGATGCCCGGCCGGTGGTGGCGCTGGACCACTTGACGCTGTCTGTGTGCAGGGGGGAGTTCTTCGGCCTCCTGGGCCCGAACGGCGCAGGGAAGACCACGCTGATCAAGGTCCTCACCACGCTGCTGCTCCCCACCTCAGGAACCGCCCGGGTAGCCGGCTGGGACGTGGCCCGGGACCCCCAGCGGGTCCGGGAGCGGATCTCGGTGGTCTCGGGCGGCGAGACGTCGGGCTACGGCCTGCTCACCGTCCGCGAGCAGCTGTGGATGTTCAGTCAGTTCTACGGAATCCCAACCCCGGCGGCCCTGGCGCGCATCGACCGCCTTCTCCGGGTCGTGGGCCTGTACGAGGAACGGAACCGCCGCATCAGCCAGCTGTCCACAGGCATGCGACAGAAAATGAACGTGGTACGGGCCCTGCTGCCCGACCCCGAAGTGCTGTTTTTGGACGAGCCCACGGTCGGCCTGGACGTGGAGGCAGCCCGGGACATCCGCGCGCACATCCGCTCGTGGGTCCAGGAGAAGCCCGGGCGTACCGTGGTCCTCACTACACACCTCATGCACGAAGCGGAGGAGCTGTGCGACCGCGTGGCCATCATCCACCGCGGCCGCATCGTGGCCTGCGACACTCCCTCAGCGCTGCGCCACAAAGCTGCGGGCGGCACCTTCTTCGTCCTGACCACGGATCCCTGGGACGGCCACCGGTCCCTGGAGGTGAGCCCGGGCGTGCTCCGCTCGGACGTCCGGCCGCTGACTGACGGCCGCGTGGAAGTCCGCCTCCAGCTGGACGAGGACGCCACCCTGCTGCGCGTGCTCCAGGAACTCGCCCTCCGGGGCATTCGGATCCACGCGCTCCGCAAGGTTGAGCCCAGCCTGGAGGACGCCTTCGTCCGCATCGTGGGGCGGCGGATGGAGGAGGCGGACGCGGAGGTCACCCCGTGAACCCGTGGGCGCGGGCCGTGCGGGCTACCCTGGGCAGGGCGTACCCGCGCCTGGTGGGCAGCAACCGCGACCGGGCGTGGTTGTTCTACGACACCGCACTGCCGTTGCTCGGCAGCGTGGCGCTCGTGTACGTGTACCGCAGCCTCGGCGCGCCCGACCACCTGGTGGCGTACGCGATCATGGGCGGAGCCGCCATGGCTTTCTGGATGAACGTGTTGTGGTCCATGGCCGCGCAGTTCTATTGGGATAAGATGGCCGGCAACCTGGAGCTGTACATGGTGGTGCCCTGCGGGCTCGTGCCCATCCTGCTGGGGATGTCCCTGGGCGGGGCGGTGGCCACGCTTCTACGGGCTGCCCTCATCGTGGCCGCGGGCAGCCTGCTCTTCGGCGTCTCCCTGCCGGTGCGCCACCTGGGCCTGTTCCTGGCGGTGTTCGCGGTGGCGCTGGTGGCCCTGTATGGGTTGGGCGTCACCTTTGCCGGCGCCTTCCTCCTGTGGGGTCGGGAGGCGTGGCACACCGCGAACCTCTTCATGGAGCCGGTGTTCCTGCTCTCCGGCTTCTACTTCCCGGTCCGGGCCTTGGGGTTCTGGACCGCGGCCGCCGCTTCCCTGATCCCCCTGACCCTGGCCCTGGACGCCTTGCGGCAGCTCATGTTCGGCCCGATGCACCCCGCCTTCCTGCCGGTGCAGGTGGAGCTGGGCCTGCTGGTCGGCCTAGCGGCCGCCTTCGCCCTCACCGCCCGTGCGGTCCTGCGGCGGATGGAGTACCTGGCGCGCCGCGAGGGCCGTCTGAGCCTGCGCTTCTAACCGTGAGGAGCGCGTGGCGCACCCTCAGGATCGCCTTCTGGCTGGGCTGGCAGGTGGAGAGCAACTGGACGGACCCTCTGTTGTTCTGCCTCTACCAGGTGGTGCGGCCGCTCGGTGGCCTGCTCATCCTGTTGTTCATGGTGCGGGTGGCCACGGGGCCATCCACGGACCCGGCCTTCGGCTTCCTGCTCGTGGGGACGGTTTTCTGGCCGGTAGTGGTGGCAGGCGTGCAGGGCATGGCGTGGGCGGTGGTGGGGGACCGGGAACACTGGCGCACCCTGCGGTACGTGTACACCGCGCCCGTCTCGTTCCGCGCCTACCTGGTGGGCCGCGCTTTGGCGCTGGTGGCTTCTTCTTCCGCTGCGGTGT
>JBEQAH010000097.1:0-7278 GCA_041640435.1 bacterium
CCGCGCGGCGGACCGAGCCCGTGCTGGTGAAGCGGTTGCAGGAGGTGGTGGAGTGGCTGGGATCTGTGACCGCCGGGACCGAGGCTCTCAGGGCGGCGGGCGTGCTGGACGCAGAGGGCCCTCAACTTCGGGACCGCTACCTGCAAAGGGTGCGCGCGGAGCTCGCCCGCTCACAGGTCCGGATCCCGGAGGGGCTGCCGGTGGGGTGAGAGAGGACGTGCGCTGCCCGTGGTGCGGCTCCGGGGATGTGGAGCGCCTGGCGGAGTTCGGGCCCCAGCTGCTCGCACACTCCTACCGGTGCGCCCGCTGCCGTAGCCCCTTCGAGGTGATCCGGCGGGCCTGAGGAGGTGTGGCCGTGGCGAAGATGCTGGTGGGAGGCGAGTGGGTCGAGAGCGCATCCAGGACGCACACCCCGGTCACCAACCCCGCCAACGGCGAGGTGGTGGACACCGTCCCGCAGGCCACCCCGGAGGATGTGGACCGGGCTGTGGCGGCGGCCAAAGAGGCGTTCACCGACTGGTCCCGCACCGACCCCGAACACCGCGCAGAGCTCCTGCGCAAGGGGATCGAACGCATCCGGACTTGTCAGGATGAGGTCGCCAACCTGCTGGTGCGGGAGCAGGGAAAGCCCACCCACGAGGCGCTGGCAGAACTCAACCACCTTCTGCACGGCCTCGCGTACTATGCGGATCTCGCGAGCAAACTGCGCGGCAGCTACGTTCCCCTGCCGTCGCACCTGGGCACCTCCTTCGGTCTGGTGGTGCGCCGGCCCTTGGGCGTGGTGGCCGCCATCGTCCCCTGGAACTACCCCCTTACCCTGATGGGGACGAAGATCGGCCCTGCCCTCATCGCGGGCAACACCGTGGTCGTCAAGCCCGCGAGCACCACGCCCCTTGCCGCCACGCGGGTGGTGGGCCTGTTGCAGGAAGCAGGCCTTCCGCCGGGCGTGCTGAACGTGATCACCGGCCCGGGCCGGGTGGTGGGGGAACACCTGGTGGCGCACCCCGACGTGACGCGGGTGGCCTTCACGGGTGAGACCGCCACCGGCCGGAGGGTGATGGAGATCGCGGGACCCGCCTTCAAGCGGGTGACCCTCGAGCTGGGGGGCTCTGACCCCGTCATCGTGTGCTCCGACGCGGACCTGGATCAGGCGGTGCGGGGGGTCCTGGTCGGGCGCTACTGGAACTGCGGGCAGAGCTGCCTTGCGGCCAAGAGGGTGTACGTGTTCGACGACGTCTACGAGCCCTTCCTTGAGAAGCTGCTCGCCGGGGTCAGCCGGTACGAGCCGGGGGAGGGCTGGGTGCGGCCCGAGCGGCCGAAGATCCGCATCGGTCCGCTGCACACCGCCCGGCAGCGGGAGGAGGTCCTCGAACAGATGCAGGACGCCCTCCGGCGCGGCGCCCGGGTGGCGTACGGCGGCCGAGTCCCCGAGGGTCGGGAGCACGGACACTTCCTGGAGCCCACGGTGCTCGTGGATGTTCCGCACGACTCCCGGGTGGTGCAGGAGGAGGTCTTCGGACCCATGCTGCCGGTGTTCCGCGTGCGCGACATCGACGAGGCCATCCGCCTGGCCAACGACTCGCCGTATGGCCTGGGATCGTCCATCTGGACGTTCAACGTGCGGTGGATCCACAGGGCGGTCCACGAGCTCCAGGCAGGGATGACGTGGGTGAACCAGGTGCACTACGGGTACGATGAGCTGCCCTTCGGGGGGACCAAGCAGAGCGGGTTCGGCAAGGAGCACGGCGTGGAAGCGGTGGACTACTACGTGGAGCTCAAGTCCGTGGTGGTGGGCGGGCTGGCGTAGGAGGGACGCGATGGCGGTGGAGTTTGTGCGCGAGGGCAACGTGGGCTACATCACCCTGAATCGGCCGCCGGCCAACAGCTACGACTTCGCGTTTGTGGAGGAGCTGGGCTGGGCGGTCCAGCAGGCGGAGGCAGACCCCGAGGTCCGGGCCGTGGTGGTGCGCAGCGCCCTGGACCGCTTCTTCTCCGCCGGCGCGGACGTGCGCGCCTTCTCCGAGAACTCCACCGAGCACAACATGGAGCTGTGCCGCCGGGCCCACCAGGTGCTGGGACGGATCGCGCACATCCCGAAGGTGTTCGTGGCGCAGATCGCCGGCCACGCCTTGGGGGGCGGCCTGGAGATCGCCCTGGCCTGCGACCTGCGGTTTGGCGCGCAGGGCGGCTACCGGATCGGCCTGCCGGAGGTGACGCTGGGCCTCCTGCCGGGGAACGGCGGCACGCAGAGGCTGCCGCGCCTGGTGGGGTGGAGCCGCGCCCTGGACCTGATGGTCACTGGCCGCACCCTCTCGCCGGAGGAGGCGCACGCCTGCGGCATCCTGGACCGGCTGGTCCCTGCGGACCGTCTCGCGGAGGAGACGGCGGACTTCGTCCACAAGCTCGTAGGAGGTCCAATCCGGGCGGTGGGCGCCATCAAGCTGGCGGTGCGGCTGGGTCTGGATCGTCCCCTGGAGGACGGGCTGCGGCTTGAGCGGGAGCTTCTGGAGGGTCTGTTCTGCAGCCAGGACGCGCAGGAGGGGATGCGGGCCTTTATTGAGAAGCGGGCCCCCCAGTTCCGGGGCCTTTAGGAGGTGCCGGGTGGCCGAGATGTTCGTGGGCGGCGAGTTCATCCGCTGCCCCCGTGAGCGCTTCCCGGTGGTAGATCCGGCCACCGAAGAAGTCCTGGACACCGTTCCCCTGGCGGGGCCCGAAGAGGTGGACCTGGCGGTCCGCAGCGCCCACGAGGCATTTCAGACCTGGTCCCAGATGCCCGCGGCGCGACGGGGTGATCTATTGCTACAGGCTGCGCGCCACGTGCACGAGCACCTGGAGGAGCTCAGCCGGAGCCTGACCCTCGAGCAGGGCAAGCCCTTGCGGGAGGCCCGGTTGGAGATCCGGCGCTTCGTAGAGACCCTCATCCACTACGGGGGCCTGGGGCGGAATCTGCGCGGCGGCTACGTGCCCAACCTGGACGAGGGTGCGTATGGGCTCGTGCTCAAGCGTCCGCTGGGGGTCGTGGCGGCCATCGTTCCCTGGAACTTCCCCACCACCCTGCTGGGCAACAAACTCGGCCCGGCCCTCGTGGCGGGCAACACCGTGGTGGCCAAACCCGCGGAGACCACGCCTCTCACCACGTTGAGGATCGCCCAGCTCCTGCATGAGGCAGGGCTTCCCGCGGGCGTGTTCAACGTGGTGACCGGGACGGGCCCCGAGGCCGGCGAGGCCCTGGTCCGCCACCCGTTGGTGCGGAAGGTGGCGTTCACCGGCTCCACGGAAGTGGGCAAGCGCATCATGGCCCTGGCCGCGGAGGGCGTCAAGCGCGTCACGCTGGAGCTGGGCGGGTCCGACCCCATGATCGTGTGCGACGACGCGGACCTGGAGGGGGCCGCGAGCGCAGCCAGCGTGGGACGGTTCTTCAACTGCGGGCAGGCGTGCGTGGCCGTGAAGCGCCTGTACGTGTTTGACGCGGTCGCGGACGAGTTCGTCGACAAGCTGCTGGCGAGGGTCCGGCGGCTGCGGCTGGGTCCCGGGCTGGAGGAGGGAGTCCACCTGGGCCCGCTGCACACCCGGCGGCAGCGGCAGCGGATCGAAGAGCAGGTGCAGGACGCCGTGGACCGTGGCGCGCGGCTGTTGTGCGGGGGCCACCGGCCGGAGGAACCACGGCTCCACAAGGGCTTCTTCTACGAGCCCACGGTGCTCCTGGACCCCGACCCGGACGCCAGGGTGGCCGAGGAGGAGGTGTTCGGCCCGGTGCTACCCATCTGGCGCGTCTCAGGCCTGGACGAGGCCATCGAGCGCGCCAACGCCTCCCGGTACGGCCTGGGCTCCTCCATCTGGACCCGCAGCCTGGAGCGGGCCTCCCGGGCCGCAGAACGCCTGGAGGCGGGCTACACGTGGGTGAACTCCGTCAACCGCATCTACGATGAGTTGCCCTTTGGGGGAACCAAGCAGAGCGGGTTTGGCAAAGAGCATGGGGTGGAGGCGCTAGACTATTACCTTGAGACCAAGTCCGTGGTGGTACGGGCGCTCGGGGGGGAACGGGGTTGACGCAGCTTCTGGACGTCCCCGAACGGTACAACGTGAGCACGCTGGTGGACCGCAACCTGGAACGGGGGCTTGCGGACAAGGTCTGCATCCGCTGGCAGGATCATCAAATCACCTACGGGGAGCTGCACCGCCGGATGTGTGGGTTCGCCAGGGCCCTGAAGGATCTGGGGGTCCGGCGGGAGGAGCGGGTGCTGTTGGTGTTGGACGACAGCCCTGCGTTCCCCGTGGCGTTCCTAGGCGCCATCCGGCTGGGGGCAGTCCCCATCCCCACCAACCCGCTGCTGCGCGCGGAGGACTACGCCTACTTCCTACAGGACAGCGGCGCCCGGGTCGTGGTGGTGGAGTCGAGCCTGCTGCCGACCATCCGCGAGGCGCTCGCGTCCAGCCCGGAGCCGGTGCAGGTGGTCACCTCCCCTGCCCGCGCGGAGGGGACCCTGGGGCTGGGAGATCTGGTGGAGGCGCACGCAGGGGACCTGTCACCCGCGGACACCCACCGCGACGACATGGCTTTCTGGCTGTACAGCTCCGGGTCCACGGGCAGGCCGAAGGGGGTCGTGCACCTGCAGCACGACATCCTTTACACGTGCGAGACCTACGCGCGCCACGTCCTGCGGATCTCCCAGGACGACGTGACCTTTTCCCCCTCCAAGCTGTTTCACGCCTACGGCCTGGGCAACAACCTGAGCTTCCCGTACTGGGCCGGGGCCAGCACGGTCCTCCGCTCCGGAAGGCCGACCCCGGAGGGAGTGCTGGAGACCATCCAGCGGTACCGGCCCACCCTGTTCTTTGCGGTGCCGACCCTGTACAACGCGATCCTGAACTTCCCGGGAAGCGACCGGTTCGACCTGTCCAGCGTGCGGCTCTGCGTGTCCGCGGCGGAGGCACTCCCCGCGGAGATCTTCTACCGGTGGAAGGATCGGTTCGGGTTGGTGATCCTGGACGGGGTGGGCTCCACGGAGATGCTGCACATCTACTGTTCCAACACCCTGGAGGCGCTGCGGCCCGGGTCGTCGGGGAAGCCCGTCCCCGGCTATGAGCTGAAGATCCTGTCGCCTGAGACGGGCCAGCCGGTGTCCCCCGGAGAGGTGGGCGACCTGTACGTGAAGGGGGACAGCGAGCTGGCGCTGTACTGGCGCCAGCACGAGAAGACCAAGCGCAGCCTGCACGGCGGCTGGTTTTACAGCGGCGACCGCTACCGCGTGGACGAGGAGGGGTTTTACTGGTACGAGGGGCGCAGCGACGACATGATCAAAGTGGGCGGTCTGTGGGTGTCGCCCGTGGAGATCGAGAACACCCTCATCGAGCACCCCGCGGTCCAGGAGGCGGCGGTGGTGGGGGTGCAGGTGGAAGGCCTCACCCGGATCCGGGCTTTCGTCGTCCTCAAAGCGGACGCGCGCCCCACAGACGCCCTGGCGCAGGAGCTCCAGGAGTGGTGCAAGGGCCGCCTGGCCCGGTACAAGTACCCTCACTTCGTGACGTTCACCGAGGAGCTTCCCAAGACGGTGACAGGCAAGATCCAGCGGTTCAAGTTGCGGGAAGAGGCCAGCGTGCCGGCCGGCAGGGCCACCTGAGCCGCTTCCCGCGGGCGGGGTGCTGGCCGCTCTGGTGAAGGTCCAGCGAGGAGGCTCGCTACGCCGTACGCCGCGGGTCGAGGACCGAAGGGAGGTGGTGGAGGTGCGAGGTCGTCTGGTGGCAGGCGGGTGCGCGGTGCTGGTGGCGTTGGGGCTGCTCGCCAGCCTCGGGGGAGCACAGGCTAGGCCCCTCAAAGTGGCGTTCTTGAGTTCCCTCAGCGGCCCCTTCGCCTTCTGGGGGGTGAACGCGCGGGACGGGATGCGCATGGCGGTGGCGGAGCTCAACGAGGCCGGAGGGGTCCTGGGCCGGCCGGTGGAGTTCGTGGAGCGGGACGACCGGAACAACCCCGCAGAGGCCATCAGCGCCTTCCGGGCTCTGGTGGAGCGGGAGGGCATCGCCGCCGCAGGTGGCGTGATCAGCAGCGACGTGGCCCTGGCGGCCTCCCGGGAGGCGGAGACTCTAAGGGTGCCGCTGTTCCTGACCATGGCGGGCTCCGACGCCATCCTCAGGAGGAGCAGCCGCTTCACCTTCCGAACGTGTCTTGCCGCTGCGCCCATGTACGTGCAGGCCATCGCGACCATGGTCCAGCACGCCCGGCACACCCGGGTGGGTCAGATCATCGCGGACTACGCGTGGGGGCATTCGATCCGGCAGGCCGTGGAGCGGTACGTGGCCGGGCTGCCAGGCGTCAGCGTGCAGACGGAGGTGGCCCCGGTGACCGCCGCGGACTTCACCCCCTACCTGCGGCGGCTCCAGGCCTTCGAGCCCCAGCTGATGATCATCGCAGGTCACCCCCCGGGCAATCCCGTCATCGTGCGGCAGGCGGCGGAGCTGGGCGTGCGCCAGCAGTTCATCGGCTCCGTCCTCCCACCGGAGCTTATGGTGCAGCGGGGCGGGGACGCGGTGTTCGGCCGGTTTCTGGACTACTCCTGCGTGGACTTCACCGCACCGGCCTTCCGCCAGTTGGCCGCCAAGTATTACAGCCTGTACCGGCGCTACTTCGACAACAGCGCGTTCTCGGGCTACGTGATGGTGCGCATGGTGGCGGAAGCGGCCAGGAGCGCGGGCAGCACGGACCCCGTGGCCATCGCGAACCAGATCCGCCGGATGCGGTTTGTGCAGCCCGGGTATGCGTGGCCGCTATCGTACACGGAGTGGGGGGAAATGAAGGAGGTGCGGATCGTGTTCTTCACCATCGAGCGGGGCGAGGCGGCGGGAGGCATCTGTCCTGGCTGCGGGTGGGCGCAGCGCTACCAGTTCCGGAGCAGCCCGGTGCAGCCGTATGTCCCACCGCAGTGACGCCCTGCTGCGCTGCCGCGGGGTGACGAAACACTTCGGCGGAGTCGTCGCCCTGCGGGACGTGACCGTGGAGGTAAAGCCCGCAGAGCTGGTGGGGCTCATCGGCCCCAACGGGGCGGGCAAGAGCACCCTGCTGAACGTGATCTGCGGGTTGATCCGCCCCGAGGGGGGCACGGTGGAGCTCGGGGGGCAGGACATCACCGGCCTACCGTCCCACGCGGTGATCCGGCGGGGCGTGGGCAGGGTCCTGCAGATCCCGCGCCTGTTCCCCAGCCTCACCGTGGAGGAGACGGTGCGGGTGGGAGCGCTGTTCGGCTCTCCCCGCACTCCCTCGCCCCGCGAGGCGGATCGCCGGAC
>JBEQAH010000098.1:0-7274 GCA_041640435.1 bacterium
CCCGCCGCGCAGCGGATCGAGAGCGAGCTGGTGGGATTGCAGATCGCGCTGAACGCGGAGCTGGCTGTCCACACGGAGGAGCACCCGAACGTGATCGCCCTGCGCACCCGCATTGCGCAGCTGGAGCAGATGCTGGCCGGGGAGCTGCGTCGCGTGCTCACCTCCGAGACCGTGGGCACAAACCCCATCTACGACCGGCTGCTGGGCAGCCGCGTGGACCTGCTGGTGCAGCGGGCCTCGGTGAACGCCCGCATCCAGGGGATCCAGGCCAGCTTGCAAACAATGCGGTCCCGGCTACCGGCGCTGTCCCGGAACGAGATGGAGCTCGCCCGCCTGACGCGGGAGGTGCAGTCGGCGGAGCGCATGGTGAGCTCCCTGCAGGACCAGCTGGGGGCCGCGCAGGTCAAGGAGCAGGAGGTCCTCGGCACCGCCAGCCCCCGAATCCTCGACACCGCCACCGCCTCGGGCGCGGCTGTCCCCTCGGACCGCACCACGCGCCTGGGCATCGGACTGCTGATGGGGATCGCGCTGGGGATCGGCGCCGCGTTCTTCGCGGACTACGTGGACACCACAGTGCGCACCACCCAGGACGCCGAGCGCACGGTGGGGATCCCTGCTCTGGGCACCATCCCCGCCCACAACCCGCCGGTGGTGGACGCCTACGCGTCCTTGCGGAACAACCTGTTGACCGCTGCGGGGGAGGTGAAGAGCCTGCTGCTGACGGGTGTCCGCCCCGGCAGCGGGACGTCCACGGTGGCGCGGAACCTGGCGGCCGCGTACGCCCGCGCCGGGGTGCCCACAGTCCTGGTGGACGCCAACTTCCGCCACCCAAGCCTCCCCGTGGACAACTGGGAAGGGCGCGTGAGCTTGGGCGACCTCCTGTCCGGCCGGGGAGACCCAATGGCGGCGCTGGAGGAGACGGAGGTCTCCGGTCTGTTCGTGGTGCGCGCGGGCAGCGCGCCCGAAGATCCATCCGGCCGGCTGCACGCGGCGCTGCCGAAGCTGCTGGCCGCGTGGACGCAGCAGGCCGGCATGGTGGTCCTGGACGGGCCTGCGGCGCTCCCCTTCCCGGAAGCGCTGGCGATTGCGCCCCACGCGGGCGGGACGCTGCTGGTGGTCGGGGCAGGGCAGGCCATCGGGCCTGACGGACAGCGGGTGCGGGACCAGCTGGTGCGCGCTCGGGCCAGGCTGCTGGGGCTGGTGGTGAACCGGGTCTCGAGCCCGGACGACGAGACGTACGCGCTGTACGCGCGCTACGTCGCCCGCCCCAGGCTCGCCACCCAGGTGGCGGGTGCCGCTGCGCTGTTGTTGGCGCTCCTCACAGTCGGGTTGGCCGTGGGCTGGTACGTCAACGCGCCCTGGTGGCAGTGGACCCGCAGCGCGCTGATCTCCCTGGCTCCGGCAGTGCGGATGTAAGCGCGACGAGGCTTTGAGCTGAGGTGAATCGCATGTACGAACTGGTCCAACCGAGATTGGACGCCGCGGCACGGCTCGCGGCCATGATGGAAGCCCGCACCGCGCGGGTGGGCATCTTGGGGCTCGGGTACGTGGGGTTGCCCATGGCGGTGGAGTTCGCCCGTGCGGGCTTTCCCGTCACGGGGTTCGAGGTAGATCCGGAACGCGCTCAAGCCGTGAACGAGGGCAGGTCTCACGTGTGCGACGTTCCGGAGGCCACCCTGCGTCCCCTGGTGGACGCCGGTCGGCTGAAGGCCACGGTAGACGACGGGCGCATGAAGGACTGCGACGTACTCATCATCTGCGTACCCACCCCCCTCACCGCGGCCAAGCAGCCTGACCTGTCCTACATCCATCAAGCTGTGGACAGCATCCGACGGTCCCTGCGCTCCGGCCAGCTGGTGGTCTTGGAGAGCACCACCTACCCCGGGACCACGGAGGAAGTGGTGCTTCCCCGCCTGCAGGAAGCGGGGTTCGTGGTGGGGGAGGAAGTGTTCGTGGCCTTCGCGCCGGAGCGGTTGGATCCGGGGAACCCCTCCCGCTTCCGGGAGATCCCCAAGGTGGTGGGCGGACACACGCCCACGTGCACGCGCCTTGCGTGCCAGCTCTACGAACACATCGTGGACCGCACGGTGCCCGTCTCGAGCCCCACCGTGGCGGAGATGGTGAAGTGCTACGAAAACGTCTTCCGCAACGTGAACATCGCCCTGGTCAACGAGCTCATGCTCCTCTGCGACCGCATGGAGCTGGACGTATGGGAGATCATCGAGGCGGCGTCCACCAAGCCGTACGGGTTCATGCCCTTCGCCCCGGGGCCCGGGGTGGGTGGTCACTGCATCCCCGTGGACCCCTACTATCTGGCCGCAAAGGCGCGGGAGCACGACTTCCACGTGAAGTTCATCGAGGTGGCGGCCCAGGTGAACGACAGCATGCCGTACTACACCTGCTCCAAAGTGGTGGCAGCCCTGGGCCGCCACGGCAAGAGCATCCACGGCGCCCGCGTGCTGGTCCTGGGGGCCACGTACAAGCCCGACGTGCCGGACGTGCGGGAATCCCCTGCCCTCAAGGTGATTTCCCTGTTGCGGAAGAGAGGGGCGGAGGTCAGCTTCCACGATCCCTACGTGGCGGAGGTGACGCTACCCAACCCGGGGAATCGGCTGCGGTCTGTAGACCTCACGGAAAAAGCGCTTCGGTCCGCGGACGTGGTGGTGATCGCCACCAACCACCGCTGCTACGACTACCCGTGGATCGCCAACTGCGCTCAGCTGGTGGTGGACACCCGGAACGCCCTGCGCGGGATGCGGGGCCGGAACGTGGTTCGGCTGTAGGGAGGAGGCCGTGACGGCGGGGATGGTCGCAGTGGAGGAACGGGGCGCTCACCCGCAGGCCGCTTTGCGCCCTGCACTCGTTGTGCTGTTGGCGGGATCGGGCGCCGCCACCGCCCTGGCGTACCTGGCGGGTGGACTGCCGGGGGCTGTGCCGGTGGGCGTGGTGGCCCTCTCGGTGCTGGCGGCGGCGGTCGTGGTGGAGTACCGGCTGGGGGTCGTCCTGCTCCCGCTCGCCGTCCTCCTCTCCCCCGAGTTCGGAGATGAACTGGTGCGGGTGCGTTTGGAAGACCTGCTGTTACCGCTCATCCTGTTGGGCTGGTTTGTGCACTTGGTCGGCTCCCGGAGGAGGTGGGCCCGAACTCCGGTGAACGGCCTGGTTCTCGTGCTGCTGCTCTCCGGCCTTGTGTCCACCTCCCTGGGCATCCTCCGGGGTACCATTCCCCAACCTCCGTTGGGATTCTTCTTCCTGTTCAAGCGACTTCAGTACCTGCTGCTGTTCTTCCTTGCGATTCAGGCGGCCCGGGACAGGGAGTGGGGGCGGTGGATGCTGGGGGCGCTGCTCGTGGGGTTCGCGGCGACCGCGGCCGTGGGCCTGTACCAGCGGCTCGCCTTCGGTCCCGAGTTCATCGTCTCGGGCGTGCGGCCGGGTGAGCGGGCGACGTTCGCGGCCGTGCTGGTCCTTCTGATCAGCGTGTGTCTCGGGATGTCCGTCTCCCTCCCCCGTTGGTGGCACCGGCTGGCGCTGCTCGGGATTGGCGTGGTGGGGGCCGTTCCCCTTCTCTACACCTACTCCCGCGGCGCGTACGTGGGGATGCTGGCGGCTGTGGCCTTTCTCGGCCTGCGCCGTAGTCGGGCGCTGCTGGTGGCCATACTCCTGCTGGTCCCCTTCGCATCCGCGGTGCTGCCGGAGGAGGTCCACGAACGGGCGTCCACCATCGCGGTGGTCTTCGGAGCCCCTGAGCGGACCACGCAGTCGTGGTCGGCGCGCCTGGGAGCCTGGCACATGGTGCTGGGCCAGATCCTCTCCCAGCCCCTGGTGGGCTACGGCATGGGAGCCCTCCCCCTGGGCTGGATCGACAACGAACTCATCAAGGAGCTCTACTACGGCGGCGTGTTGGGATTGGTCCTGTACGTCCTGGTGCTGGCAGGCGTGTGGCGCATGTCCGCCTCCCTCGCCCACCACGGGCCAGAGCCCTGGACCCGTGCGTTCGCGTGGGGCTTCCTCGCGGGGTTTGTGGGGTCCATGGTGCAGAGCATCACAGCGACCAACCTGACGGCCATCCGGTCGGCGGGTCTGTTCTGGCTCGTCGCGGGGATCGTGGCCGGGTTGTCCGTCGGCTCCCATCAACACCGCACGGGAGACCCGGAGGCGTGAGCGAACCCGTGGGTGAGGAACCAAGGGTTCAGCCAACCCTCCTGCGCAAGATCCTGGTGGGGATCGGAACCCTGCTGGCCGGGAACGCGGCTTCCACCCTCACCGCCATGGCGTCCTCCATGGTGCTGGCGCGGTATCTGGGAGTGGCGGAGTACGGGCGCTATTCCCTCATCTTCCTGTACGCCACCCTGTTTCAGGGGTTGGCGTCCTTTGGCCTGGACGACATTCTCACCCGGGAGCTCAGCCGGGGTCGGCGGTCGGCGGAGCAGTTGGTGGGCAACGCGGTGCTACTGCGGCTCGGGGGAGCCCTGGGCGCCATCCTTCTCTGTTCGGTCGCGGCGGCCTGGGGTGAACGCGACCCGCAGATCGCGCGGGGCACCATCGTGGCGGTTCTCCCCCTGGTCCTCTCCGCCGTGTACGTCCCGCTGTGGTCGGTCCTCGCGTCCCGGATGGAATACCCGCTGCGGGAGGCCATCGTGGTGGGCTCTCGGGTGGCGGAGCTCCTGCTGCTGGTGGCCTGCGCGTGGGCCGGCGCGGGCCTGCTCACCCTGGTGAGTGTTGCAGCCCTGGCGCAGAGCGTCCCTCTGGCGCTGACTCTGTGGCTGGTTCGCCCCCGGGTGAGGTGGAACCTCCGGTGGGATGGGAGACTCGCGAAGGATCTGTTCGTGCAGGCGGCCCCGCTGGGGGCGGCCTCCGTGGTGGCCCTCGTCTACGGCCGTGTGGACGGAATCCTCCTGGCGCGGCTCGCGGGCTACGAAGCGGTGGGCCTGTACAGTGCCGCGTACAAATTCCTGAACCTGGCGTTGACGCTGCCCTACGTGGTGACCGCCGCGGTGTTCCCGGTGATGGCGAGGGTGGAGGAGGATCGGGCCACGGTCCAGACGGTGTTTCAGCGCACCTTCGACTACCTCATCCTGACGGCGCTGCCGCTGGGCGTGGCGGGTGCGGTTCTGGGGCCGTCGCTGGTGACGGCGGTGTACGGACCGGGGTTCGAAGGGGCTGCGGCGCCGCTGCAGGTGCTCCTGTGGGCCACGGGGTTCATGTTCGCCGCCCGCACCTGCCGGCAGCTCCTCGTGGCAGGGGGACAGCAGACTGCCCATCTCGTGCTCCTCGTGGGCGGCGCGGTCGCCAACGTGGCCCTGAACCTCTGGTGGATCCCCTTGGGGGGGATTGTGGGCGCGGCCTGGGCCACCCTGTGTGCGGAGGTGGCGGTTCTCGCCGCCAGCTACGGGCTGGTGCGCCGGCGCCTGGGCCTCAGCCTGCAGTGGAGGTTTGCCGCGCGGGCCGCGGTCGCGGCGGCAGGGATGGCGCTCGCCAGCGGAGTCTCGGCGCCTCTGGGGTCATGGCTGTCTGCGACCATGGGCGGAGGTGCCTATCTCGCCCTCACCGCCGTTCTGGGGCTGTGGCCTCGCAACACGCGGACGTTGCTCACGTGGGTAGGAATCCGGGCGGGTGCGTCGTGAGTGACGTGGCCGTCGTGGTGCCGGTTCTCAACGGGCGGAGGACTCTACCGCGGTGTCTGGAGGCGCTTGTGGGCCAGTCCCTCACGCCCCGGGCCATCTATGCGGTTGACAACGGCTCCACGGACGGCACGTGGGAGTGGCTGGAGGAGTTCGCGGCTCGCGAAACTCTCGTTCGCGTGTTGCGAGAGAGCCGTCGCGGCCCGGGTGCCGCTCGCAACGCGGGGATCCGAGCCGCCGTGGCGGAGGACTCCGCGCGCTTCCTGGCGTTCACCGACGCAGACTGCGTGGCCGCCCCGCGGTGGCTGGAGCACCTTCGGGAAGGGTTTGACCGGGATCGGGTAGGTGCTGTCACCGGCAGCATCCGCGCGCAGACCGAGGACAGCTGGGTCGGGAGGTACTTGCAGCTCGGGGCGTTTGACCCGGGCGAACGGGATCGCTTGGCTGCCTCCGTGGGCCTAGGGGAGGGGATCGCGGGCGGCAACGCGTGCGTGCGGGTTCGCGCTTTAAAGGAGGTGGGCCTGTTCTTCGATGAGTCGCTGCTCGTGGCCCAGGACTGGGAGCTCGGCTTGCGACTCCTCCGGGCGGGATGGTGGATCCGCTACCGGAGCGCTGCCAGGGTCGACCACCTTCACCACGAGCGCAGTGTCCGCGACCTTCTGGCCCTCGCGGCCAAGTACGGACGGGGGAGGCCATCCATCCTGGCGCGACACTTCCCGGGCCAGATTCTGCTCTCGGTATTCCGACGCCAGGTGACTCTGCGGGGCCCGCTCACCGCGAGCGTTCGGGTTTCGTCGCCCGAAAAGGTGGTGGGTGGGCTCACCGCCCTGGCGCTGTGGCGCCCCTGGGCCCTCGGCCTTCTGGCCGCGTACGCGGCCTACCTGGGGTTGCGCATCCGGTCCAGCGCGCGGGTGCGTCAGGTCCGCGGGATTCGCCTGTGGCATCTCCCCGGCCTGGTTGCGCTGCAGCTCGCGGAGGCAGCCGTGGGGAATGTGCAAGCGTTTCGAGCTGGGTTGAAGCGAGGGGTGCTGTGTCTGTAGAAGGCAAGGCGGGGCTTGCCAGGGTGCCACAGGTGGCGGTGGTGGTTCCCGTACATAACGGGCGACTGACGCTGCCCGGATGTCTGAAGGCCCTCGAGGAGCAGACGCTTGCCCCGTGCGCGATCTACGTGGTGGACAACGGATCCACGGATGGCACCTGGGAGTGGCTCCAGGAGACGCAGGGGCGACAGGAGCGGCTCGAGGTCCTGCAGGAGGCACGCCGCGGGCCCGCGGCAGCCCGCAACGCCGGGATCCGGGCTGCCCTGGACCGGGCCGGTGTGGAGCTCGTTGCCTTCGTGGACGCCGACTGCAGGGCAGATCGTGGGTGGGTGGAGACTCTAGCCCGGGTCTTCGAGGAGGACGCAGTGGGCGCCGCCACCGGATGCGTGAGGGGGGTGGGCAACCAAAGCCTGGTGGGCCGGTACACCGCGCTGGTGGCCTGGGACGCGTCCCGGGCGGACACGCAGGTAGGTGAAGCGGACTACACAGCCGTGGGGCTGGCGGGCTGCAACGCCTGCGTGCGCGCTGCGGTGCTGAGGCAGGTGGGCCTGTTCAACGCCGATCTCAAGATCTCGGAAGACTGGGATTTGGGCCTGCGGATCGTTCGGGCGGGCTG
>JBEQAH010000099.1:0-7114 GCA_041640435.1 bacterium
GGTCCCCTGCCAGGTGCTTGCGGGCGTACCCGACCACCTGGGTGGTGACCTCCACTTCCGCCAGGTACGCGCGCGAGAGCCCGAGGGGGCGCTCCTGCAATACCCTCCGCACTTCCAGGTCTGTCACCGTGCGGGGTTCGGTGTAGTAATCCACCGCGCGCCGGCGCACCCGGGCCACTCGGGCGTTCAGGTCAAGCTCTTCCACGACGTACGTCTCGCCCTGGTGCAGGTACACCGCACCCGGGTGCACCTGCTCAAAGGCGCGGCTTTCGTCCACGGTGCCCACCAGGCCTCCAGCTCCGTCCACGATGGCGTAGCGAGCTTCGCCCGCGGTGCGGATCCCCACGTCCGCCGCCGGGTAGCGCTTGCCACGCCAGACCCACCGGCCGCGCTGCGGAGCCAGCTCTCCGGTCTCCGCCAGCACCTGCACCACGGCCCGCGAGGGCTGCCCGAAGTGGGCCAGGTCCTCCTCGCTCAACGGCAGCTCCGCCGCCGCGCACCGGAGTTGCGAGGCCAGCACGTAAGGGTTGTGGGGGTCCAGGACTGCCGCTTCCACCGGCCGGTCGAACAGGTAGCGGGGGTTCCGCATCAGATACTGGTCCAGGGCGTCGGCCAGCGCCACGAGCACCACCAGCCCCTCCGAGCCAGCCCGGCCGGCCCGGCCGGCTCGCTGCCACGTGCTCGCGACCGTCCCCGGGTAGCCCACCAGCACCGCGGCGTCCAGCCCGCCCACGTCGATCCCGAGCTCTAGCGCGCTGGTAGAGACCACCCCCACCAGCTCCCCGGAAAACAGAGCCCGCTCGATCTCCCGCCGCTCCTCGGGCAGGTAGCCCGCGCGGTAGGCGCGCAACCGTCCCGCCAGGTCCGGGGCTGCGGTCACTGCGTACCGGTAGATGAGCTCTGTGGTCCTCCGCGCGCCGGTGAACACGATGGTCCTCACCTGGCGGGAAACAAGCCAGCGCAGCAGCCAGCTGGCCTCCCGGTACGGGCTCCGCCTGCCCTCCCCAGCCTCCGGCGGGTTCCACAGCAGAAACCACCGGGCCCCCTGCGGGCCGCCGTCGTCGTCCACCACGCTCACAGGGATGCCCAGCAGGTTCTCGGCGAACTCCCGTGGGTTAGACAGGGTGGCGGAGGTGCAGATGAACTGAGGCCTCGAACCGTACGCCCGGCAGATCCGCAGCAGCCGGCGCACGAGCCCGGCCACGTGGCTCCCGAACACGCCCCGGTACACGTGCAGGTCGTCCAGCACCACGTACTTGAGTCCCCGGAAGAGGCGGACCCAGCGGCCGTGCTGCGGGAGGATGCCCACGTGAAGCATGTCCGGATTGGTGAGGATCACCTGGGCCTGCTCCCGGATCCGTGCCCGCTCTGCGGCGGGTGTGTCCCCGTCGTACACCTCGCACCGCACCCCCAAACCGAAGGCCTGAAGGGCGTCGTATTGATCCTGGGCCAGCGCCTTGGTGGGGAACACGTACAGCGCCCGCGCTCGAGGATCCCGCAGAACCGCCTCCAGCACCGGGAGGTTGTAGCAGAGGGTCTTCCCGCTCGAGGTCCGGGTGGTCACCACCACGGACTCGCCTCCCCGCACGCGATCCAGGGCCTGCGCCTGGTGTGTGTACAGCCGCTCGATCCCCAGGTCCCTCAGCGCCTCCTGGAGTTCGGTGGGCAGGGGGTTTGCGGGGTCCGAGAACCGCGCCGGACGTGGGGGCAGGTGCTCCACGTGCACCACGCGGCTCCCCGCGGCGCGCTGCAGCTCCGTCACCACGGCCTGAAGGGGCCTCGCCTTGACCATCCCCGAGCACCTCGGCTACGATGCGTTGTTGCAGGGCCGGAGTGGCGGAACGGCAGACGCGCTGCGTTCAGGGCGCAGTGGGCGCAAGCCCGTGGGGGTTCAAATCCCTCCTCCGGCACCACGGGCACGCCCCGGGGGTCCCGCCGTGCCGCCCGAGCTGAACCCCAACGACACCTCCTTGGACCTCGCGGTGCTCGCCCACCTGCGGGGCTTCCCCGATGACCTGGAGCGGTACGCGAACTTGATCAAGCACGCACACCCGCAGGGTAAGTCCGCCGTCGCGATGATCATACACCGGCCGGGGTCTGGGTTTCTGCGCCGACTGTGCGAGCTCGTGGCCTCCGGGGAGGACGTGGTCACCACCGTGGAAGCCGCAGAGCTGGTGGGGCTGACGGTGGAAGCGCTGCTGGCGTGCCTGGAATCTGGAACGCTGCCCGAACCCTTGTACCGCGCGGGCCCCCGCGCGATCTGGTCCCGGCCTGCGCTGGTGGAGTGGCGGCGCAAGACGAAGCCGTAGGACGGTGCCGTGGCCCGGGTTGCCCTCTATGTGCAGTGTTCAGCCTGCGGGACGGTGTTTGACACCGGGCTGCGGACCGACACCGCCTCGTTCCAGCGCGGGACGTTCGCGGCGAATTACCACACATGTCCGCACTGCGGGGCTCAGGAAACGTACCGGAAGGGGGACTACCGGCTGGTGGACGCGCGCACGGGCCGGCCTCTCCCCCAGCCCGGCCGGCGGGCCTGACTCACTCCCGGCCACGCCGCTGCTCCACGGACCAAGGAGAGCCAGGGTCTCCCGCTCGAGCCGCCTCGCCCCGCCCCCGGCCCACCACAGTCAGGTCGTCCGATGCGGGGCAGTGCCGTGCGGAGCCAGCACCAGGAGCAAGCCTGCGCGACCGTCCGCTGGACCCCCTCCCACCGCCTCCGACAGCCCCGCACACCTGCAGGGTGCTCCCGCAGGGTAAGCCACCGCTGCGCGCGCCAGTGCCCCAAACGCCTCGGCCTTCACCGGGCCCTCGGCGCAGCCGAGGATCTCAGCCATCTCCGGGGACGTGTGCCGTAAGACCGGGGCCGCGCGCGGGCGTGGCGGAAGGGTACGAATGGCTTCCTCGACCGCCGCCAACTACTCCCGGACCACGGGCCCGGGCCCGTGGTCCGGGAGTCCGCCCAAGGAGGCGACGACTTCCAGGGGGCGGGTAGCAGCTCAGCCGCGCATAACAGACCCGCGCGCGGTGCGGTGGGTTGAGCCCGCCCGGTGGTATACTGAGGGCGAGCTCGTCGCCGGAGGACCCTTCGGGACTCACCCGCGAAAGGAGGGTTTCACCGTGAAGTACGAAGCCAAGAAGTTCAAGTCATTCGAGGCCGAGCTGGACGGGATCAGCAAGCGCACCATGGAGGAGCACTACAAGCTCTACCAGGGGTACGTGAACAAAGCCAACGAGATCCTGGACAAGCTCACGGCGCTGGACAAGGACCCGGCGAAGGCGAACCCCACGTACTCCGACATCCGGGTCCTCAAGGTGGAGCTCACCCGCGCGCTGGGTGGGGTCAAGAACCATGAGATCTACTTCGAACACCTGGGCGGGCCGGGTGGCAAGCCCGATGGGGGGATGCTGGCGCTGATCGAGCGGGACTTCGGGTCGTTCGAGGAATGGCAGAAGGACCTGAAGGCCACGGGGATCGCGGCCCGGGGTTGGGCCTGGACCGCTTACGACTGGGACACCGGCAAACTGTTCAACTACATCGGCGACGAACAGAACACCTATCCGGTGTGGAACTGCACGCCGCTGGTGGCCCTGGACGTGTTCGAGCACGCGTACTTCATCGACTTCGGGACGAACAAAGGCGGCTACATCGATGCCTTCTTCCGGAACCTGGACTGGCGGGTGGTGGCCAAGCGGGCGGAAGCGTTCGGGATCTTCGCACACGCCAAGGTGTAGCTCGGGAGGGCGGGCCCCCGCCCTCCCCGCCCGGCTCCCCGGACAGGGAGGAAGACGGCCAGGGGGATCGAAGGAAGGCGACGGAAAAGCTTGGGGGAGCGGGGGAGTCATGCGGGACGCGGCGCTGACCTGTCCGTACTGCGAGACCGTGATGGTCACGTGTCACGAGCCGCGGGCGGAGGAAGCTTCGTGGTACGAGTGCCCGATCTGCGGTCACCGGGTTGAGCCCCACGGCCTTCGGTCCCTGGACGACGAGATGCCTTCCGAACTCCGGCCCTTCTGAGGGGGTCGCCGTGTACGGCCACCTCACGCTGGGACAGCGGCCACCGGCGTGGTGCATGGCGCCATGACTGTCCCTCTCAATCGACCCTGCCCTCAGTGCGGTGCCGAGATGGAGCTGCTCGCCTCGGACGAGTCTGGGGCGGTGCTCGTCTACGAGTGCGTGGAGTGCGGGTACCAAAGCGAAGAGCGGGTGGAGAACGTGCTGGAACCTCTTGCCGAGGAGGAGGCCGACTTCCAGCCTGAGGACGAAGAAGAGGAGGAGCTCCCGGAGGAGGAAGGAGAGGAGGAGCTGGACGAGTCCTTGTGGGAAGAGGACGAAGAGGAGGACGCGTGGCGATAGAGTCGCGCAAGGGCCCAGTTGCGCGGCAGCGGGCGCACCCGGACAGGCAGATCTGGTACGCCACGGCCCGGTCTGGGGCCGGGACGGTCCTGATGGCAGCCACCCGGCGCGGGGTGTGCCGGGTGTACCTCGGGGACCGAGCCAGCGACCTTCTGCGGCGGCTCCGGACGGAGTTCCCCCGCGCCCGAGTTCGCAGGGACCCGCAGCGCCTCGGGCCCTGGCTGCGCGCCTGCCTCGACGGAAGGGTAGGCGAGGTTCCCCTCGACGTGCGGGCCACCGGGTTCCAGCGGAAGGTGTGGGAGGCCCTGCAGCTGATTCCCCCGGGGCAGCGGCGGACCTACGGCGAGGTTGCGCGCGGCCTCGGCCGGCCGGGTGCGGCCCGCGCTGTGGCGCGTGCCTGCGCGGCCAACCCCGTGGCGCTGCTCATCCCCTGCCACCGGGTCGTCCGTTCGGACGGGAGCCCGGGCGGGTATCGGTGGGGGTCGGAGCGCAAGCGGGTCCTGCTGGAGCAAGAAGCCGCGGGGTCGCATCGCGTTCCCTTTTGGAGCCGAAGCGCTCTCTCTTAACCCCGGAACCCCGGCCGTCGCCCGGCGGCGCAGCTTGGCCCCGTGCGGACCATCGCTTGTGGCCAGAAACCGCGAGAGCGTGCCCTTCACCGTGCCAGGCTCATTGCAAGGCCACCGAGGGCGATCTGGACATAGATCAGGTACGCTCTGGCCGCGACCATGCCGAGTGCACCTACAGTCCGCAGGTGTGCCATCGCACGGCCGGGGCGTGAAGCGGGGTATTATTCCGGATCTCCGTATTTACTTCTACTTGGCCAGCCTTGCCAGGTCAACGCCGGTTCTGGCAAGGCCTGCCGTCTCGCCCTGACGGTTCGCTGGAATCCTGGTATCAGGATATGCGGAGGATACTCTGTGGAAGAGAAGTTTGATCTCGTTATCCTCGGGTCAGGTTCCACGGCCTTCGCTGCCGCGATCCGGGCCGCGGAACTGGGGAAGACTGCAGCCATGACGGAGGCCCGGACGCTGGGTGGGACGTGCGTGAACCGCGGATGTCTACCGAGCAAGAACCTCATCGAGGCCGCGCGGGTCTATTGGGAGGCGCTTCACCCCCGCTTTCCGGGTCTGCGCCCGAAGGGTATGGAGCTGGACTTCGCCGCCCTCATCGCCCAGAAGGACGAGCTCATCGCCGACTACCGGGAGCAGAAGTACCGGTCCATCGTACGGGACTCGGATCGGATCCGGGTGTACCAGGGGCAGGCCAGGTTCACACCCGACGGTGTGGTGGAGGTCGATGGCGTGCGGCTGCGGGCGGCCCACTACCTCCTCGCCACGGGTTCCCGACCGCTCATCCCACCCGTCGAGGGTTTGGAACGCGTGCCCCATCTCACCTCCGATCTCTTAACCTCCGGGGAGCCGATGGAACTCCAGGAACTCCCCCGCTCCCTCCTCATTCTGGGAGGCGGGTACATCGCGCTGGAACTCGGCCAGATGTTCCACCGGTTGGGGGCGGAGGTCACCATCCTGGAGCGCGGCCCGCGCGTGCTCCCCGCCTATGAGCCGGAGGTCTCCCGGGCCATCACCAAAGCCCTCACCGACGAAGGGGTGCAGATCGTCACCGGCGTCTCTGTCCAGCGGGTGCACCCGGTGGACGGCGAGGTCGAAGTCACCGGCGATCGAGGAGGCTCAGAGGTCGCCTTCCGGGCAGCACATCTCCTCGTGGCCGCCGGCCGTGTCCCCAACACCGACGCCATCGGCCTGGAACACGTGGGCGTGCAGACAGACGAGCGGGGATTTGTGGTGGTGGACGACTTCCTGCGGACCACGGCCCCGAACGTGTGGGCTGCGGGAGACGTGATCGACCATTACACCGACAGCCAGATGGCCACACCCGTCGGCGCCCATGACGGGGTCATCGCCGCGACGAACGCCTTGGGCGGGGAACTGCGCAAGGCCGATCACCGCGTGATTCCGCGCACGATCTTCACAGACCCTCAGGTGGCGGTGGTGGGTTTCACGGAGGCGGAGGCCCACGCGCGCGGCTACCGCTGCAGCTGCTCAGCGATCCCCATGGAGCTGGTGCCCCGGGCGGGTGCCGTGCGGGACCCCCGCGGGGTCATCAAGATGGTGCTGGATGCGGACACGGAGCGGGTTCTCGGCGTGTCCATGGTGGGGCGCGACGCCGGAGAGGTCATCCATGAGGCGGCCATGGGGATCCGCCTGGGGGCTACGGTGCACGACTTCATCGACATGGTCCACGTCTACCCCACCATGGCCGAGGCTTTGAAAATCGTGGCGTTGTCCTTCTTCAAGGATCCGAGCCGGCTCAGCTGCTGCGCAGAGTGAGGGTCACCGTTCCATGTACCAGTGGTTCAGGAATCGCTGTGCAGGCTGAAGGCGACCTCCCTTGACCAAGGAACCCAACGCTACGCTTGCGGTGGTCCTCCTCCCCGAGGCGCCCCCAGGGGCCGACACGAGCTACAGAACTGGGTCAGATGAGCGCGCAGCGGTCCCGCGTCTTCCCCCAGCAAGCTCATCACCCGCTCCAGCATCGCTCGGGGTGCCACCGGCGCCCCACACCGCACGCAGCGAGCCTGCTCATGCCGGCAAAGCTCGGTGGGACCTTCCCGCAGACGCTTCGGGGCGAACCTCCGTTCCACCCGGATCGCACCGGACTCCCGCTCCGGGCAAGTCTCCAGACACATTTCGCAGCCGATGCAGCGGGCTGCCTCAAAGGATAGGGACACCGCCCCCCCTT
>JBEQAH010000100.1:0-7107 GCA_041640435.1 bacterium
ACCCCGTCCGCTCCACGATGCGGGCCGTGAGGGCGTCCGCGGCGCCCGGCGCCACCAGGATGGGGCCGCTGGCCAGCCGCTGGCGGAGCCGCGCCGCTCGAGTCACCGCCTCCCCCTCGCGGCCAGGCGGGCCTCTGTGTACGGGATGATCCCGCCAGCCCGCAGGATGTCCAGGGAGATCCCGGTCAGGTTCAGCACTTCCAACGCCTCGCCCGTACGGAGCACAGTGACCCGACGGCCCGAGAGGTCCACCCGCAGCCGGTCTCCGGTTTGGATACCTGATGTGTCCCGGACCATAACCGCGGGTAGGCCGTTGTTGATGGCGTTGCGGAAGAAGATGCGGCCGAAGGACCGCGCGATGACCGCGGCCACCCCTGCCTGTTTGAGCGCCACCACGGCCGCCTCCCGGCTGCTGCCAGCGCCGAAGTTCATCCCCGCGACCACGAAGTCCCCCGGCCTGATCCGGGCTGCGAAGCCCTCGTCCACGCCCGCCATGGCGTAGCGCCCGGCCTCTTCCAGGGGCCGCTCCAGGTACCGACCCGGGTAGATGTCGTCCGTGGTGACGTGGTCCCCGAACACCCACGCATGCCCCTCCAGGACCTCCATCACAGCACCTCCCGCGGGTCCGTGAGCCGACCGGTGAGCGCCGAGGCAGCCACCGTGAGGGGCGAGGCGAGGTAGATCTCCGCGGTGCGGTGCCCCATGCGGCCCGGTGTGTTGCGCGTGACGGTGGCGACACAGCGTTCCCCGGGCCCCAGCAGGCCTGAGTGGAGCCCCGCGCACGCCCCGCACCCCGGTGCCTGGATCACCGCGCCCGCTTCCACCAACGCCGCCAGTGTGCCGTCAGCGAGGCACGCGCGGACGACGCCCTGCGTGGCGGGAGTCACCACCAGCGGGATGCGCACCCGCCGTCCCCGGAGTACGCGCGCCGCGAGCCTCAGGTCCGCAGCCTTGCCGCCCGCACAGGACCCGATGTACGCCCGGTCCAGCGCCGTGCCGTCCAGCTCGCGTACCGGGTAGACCTCGTCCACCCGCGGGGGCACCGCCACGAACGGCGCGAAGTCCACCACCCGAAACGCGTACACCGCTTCACACGCCCCCGCCGGCGAGGGGCTCAGGTCGAGCTCGCTACCGAGGTCCGGCACATTGCCAGGCGAAGGAGGGATGATGCCGTTCTTTGCACCCATCTCCACAGCTTGGTTGGTCAGCACCGCGCGCTCGTCCAGCCCGAGTCCCTGCACCGCGTCCCCGGCGTACTCCACGGCCCGATAGAGAGCGAAATCCGCCTTCAACGAGCGCAGCACGCCCATGGCGAGGTCCCGTGCCGTCAGGTAGTCAGGCATCCGTCCGTCGAACCGGATGAGCACCGTCTGGGGGACCCTGAGCCAGATCTCCCCGGTGGCGAGGACTGTGGCGAGCTCGGTGGCCCCGACTCCCACCGCCAGCGCGCCCACCGCACCCGCGGTGCACGTGTGGGAGTCCGCCCCGACCACGAGCATGCCCGGGCGCGCCAGCGCCTCTTCGAGCAGCAGGTTGTGCAGGACTCCCTGTCCGTCGAAGAAGTGGGGTAGTGCGTGGCTCCGGGCCCACGTACGGGTCAGAGCGAGGATCTCCGCGTGCGTCAGGGTCGCCGCGGGGGTGAAGTGATCGACGGCGAGCACAACCCGCTGAGGGTCCCACACGCGGCCACCCAACCGATCCAGGACGGGTGCGATCCGCCGCGGTCCCGACGAGTCGTGCATCACCGCGAGGTCGACGGAGGCCCACACCTCTTCTCCCGGGCGCACAACGGGTACGCCCGCCGCGCGCGCGATGATGCGCTCCGTCAGAGTCATGGCCACGGTGCCCTCACGAGAGCTCGCCCGCGGCAGGCGGGTCTCCGGACGTGACCACGCCTTGCTCCGCCAGGTCGTTCCACACCTCTTGCCGGACGATCTGACCGTCGCGCAGCTCGAAGCGGTCGACGAACCGCACGCCTGCGAACGGCCGGCCTCCCGCGTCCTCCCCCTCCAGCGTCCCAAGGCAGTAGACCGTCACCCCGTCCGCGCCAGGCAGCACGTCCCAGCGCTCCACGCGTTTCCGCACCCACCGGTACCTCCGGCTCGCCGCGGCGGCCATCTCGTGGAGCGAGGTGAACCGTACCCCGCCGGGAAACACGAGCACCGCGCCGGGCGCCAGGAAAGCCTCTGCCTCGCTCAACCGGCGCGCCGCCACCAGGTCCAGGAAGTGCCCCAGACGCGCCACGACTCCTTCATGCGCCGACATGCCCCGCTCCCCGCCGGCCGGCCGCTGCGCCTGCCGCCCGCGCGCCCTCCGCCACATGACCGAGCGCTGCAGAAATCGCTGCGGCCCCCTGGAGCACCAGGGCTGTGAACGCCCGCACCCGCTTCTGGGTGAACCGGTACGTAGGCCCGGACACCGTCAGGCCTGCCACCACCTGCCCCTGAGCGTTGCGGACCGGTGCGCTCACCGCGGACGCCCCGTCTACGCGCTCGCCTGCGCTGACCGCGTACCCGCGGCGGCGGATCTCGGCGAGCTCCGCGCGCAGACGGTCCGGATCGCTGACGGTGCGCGGGGTCAACCGCCGCAGGCCCCGGCGGATCACCGCCTCGACCTCCTCGGGGTCCATGAAGGCCAGCAGCACCTTGCCGGAGGCGCCCGCGTACAGCGGCTCTGGACGACCGAGCTCCACGAAGTGCCTCACCGCCTGGACGCTGTCCACCTTCTCGATGCACACCCGGCACCCGTCCCGCACGATGTTCAGGTTTACCGTCTCGCCGGTCCGCTGCGCCAGGTCTTGCATCACTGGCAGCGCGGCTTCCCGGACGTCGAGAGATTTGAGGAACGCGTTCCCGAGCCGTAGCGCGGCGACCCCCAGGCTGTAGAGGGCGGTGCGCGGGTCCTGGCTGAGCAGCTGCCGCCGCACCAGCGCGCCCACGAGCCGGTGGGTGGTCGCCTTGGAGAGCCCGAGCTTGCGGCTCAGCTGGCTGATCCCCATCTGGGAGGGCCCTTCCACGAAGGCCCACAGCACGTCGAGCGCCCGTTCCACCGCCCGAGCGCCGGTGGTTGTTCCATTATATGGAACATCGTTTCGTAAACGCGCCATCGTCCTCACCCTAGCCTGCCCCACGCGCCGAGTCAAGCCCGCGGAGAAGGGGATCGCTCTATTCGGAGGACGCTAGCAGCAGACCGGGCCCGCTGGGCTGCTTTCAGCCCCGGGCGAGCCGGGCTTCGTGGAGGTGTTCGCTGCGGTTCGGGTTTCGTAGCCCGAAGGGGGGCCGGTGGTGACCGGGACGGGCAGCCGCCCGTGACTGGAAGTCGCAAGATTTCCACCACCTAGCGACGCTACGCAGCCATCAGCAACTCCTCTCACGCGAGTCTGTTCAGGCGCCGGAGGCGTGCTTCCCAGATGGCGATGGGTGCTCATGGACGCTCATAAGCCACTACCAACACGCCCAGAAAGTCGTGAAACCCCGCCCGGCGTAGCCCCGACGCCTCCATAGTGCGAAACACGGGCAGGAGAACCGGCTTCCACCACGTCTCCGGTAAGTGCGTGACCAACCATACCTTGCCGTCTACCTGCCCGAGAAACTGATTCAACTTCCGGGCTACCTCCGCGGCGCCTTCCTCGTTCCATCGGGTTACCGGCAGTGCGAAGCTCACCGACCGGGCCCTGGTCTTCAGGTAGTAGCCGAGCGGATACTCCACCCCCGTGGGGAGATAAACCAATAGATCCTGGGGACGCACCTGCGCGTTCAGATAGCGCGCCGCGCGGTCGAACCGATACGCATCGAACTCAGGCTTTCCGGACTGAAGGTTGTGCGTCCCGACAGCGCAAAGACCCACCATCGCCACCGCCGCCGTACCCGCGATCCACTTCCCCACGGCCCGTCTGTGTGCCAGCTCGACTACGCCGGCTGCTGCCACAATGGCGGCCAGGGGCTGGAGAAACGCCACGTTCCGGGGGTAGGCTACCTGCCTTCCGAGAACGGCCGACGCCGCTACGACCAGCGCCACCCCACCCAGCCACACCACGGCCGCTTGCGCGCCGCGGCCCCGAACCAGGTGCAGAACTCCAAACGCCCACACTAGAGAAAAAGGGAGCAGTGGAAGTACGTAGGGATAGATTAGCGGGGCCGTCCAATGATACGTGACCGTGTCAGGCAGGTAGCCCCCCGAGGCGTGTGCTGTGAGCAAGGACAACGCGTACGGCAGGAGTCGTCCCTCGCCGAGGGGAGATCTCAGAGCCCACTGCTGTGGGTTCCTGTCCTCAAGGCCAACCAGGAAAGGTGTCCACGGAGCGTACAGCGCCGAAGCGATGAGCAGGGCAAGCAGGAGGCGTCCGCTCCCGCGCAGGCCCCGGGTCGCGACCGCCCAGGCCACCTGGGCTAATCCCACGAGTATCGCAAAGTAGCTCGTGTAGGCAGCGGTGGCTATGAGAACGCCAAACGCGATCCATGACCACGCGCCGTCTGAGGTGATGGCTCTGTCCAGCGTCAGAACGCACAGCAGCACCACAACAGCAAGCGGGGCGTACATCCGGAGCTCGTTGGACGCGTACACCTGGAAGGGGTTGAATGCCACCAGGGTTGCTGCCAACAGCGCGCCCCACTCTCCTACCCATCGCCGAGCCAGCACCCACGTGAGAAGTACTGTGGCCCACCCGCTCACGAACGACGGCAGGCGTAACGTACCGAGCTCGCTGCCAAAGATGCGCATCCACCAGGAAAGCAAAAGGTAGTAGGCAGGGGGATGCGCGTCGTTGTGCCGCAGGAATTCCAGGATGCGCCCCGGGCCGAGGCCTGCCACGAAAAGGCTGTAGCCTTCGTCGAACCACAGGCTGCGCACATCCAGTAGCTCTAGGCGGAGGATCCCGGCGAGCACAAGAAGCACCACGAGCGCCAACCGCTGGATGGTTTCGACTCTGCCGACTCTGCAGCTCATGGCGCGGAAGGAGGAACAATGAACAAAGCGACTGTGACCGCGCCAAACCTCGCCGTAGGGCCCGGGATGACGCGGGCTTCTCTCGCGGACTCCAGCACGAGTTGCGGGACCCATGGCGGTAGGGGTGGGCTTGCCACAACCCACACGCGGCGGGGCGCCCCCTTGAAAAGCTCTCCCAGCTTGCTTTGGAATTCTTCTTGGGCTTGGTGGGAGTCTTCGTGCCACCCACTGAGGGCGAAACCCAGCTGCTCTTCCGGTCCGGCCGGATCGAAGTAAAAGTGCATGACCCGGCGCAGTCCCTGCCCCAAGTAAACCACCAGGTCCCCTTCGCGGTGCAGAGCTCTCAAGTAGCTTGCTGCAAGGTCATACCTGAACGGTTGGTAGGTTACGTCTCGCCAGGCAGCGTCGGCGCCGTGCGCCGCGTAACCCAAAAGCACCACGCCGGCCAGCAGATGCAGCAGGCGTCTTGCGGCGGGCGCGGCCGCGTCAAGGCAGTCCACGGCTGCCGCGCAGACGAGCACCGCAGCGAAGGGCTGGAGGTAAGTCAGGTGGTAAGCGTAGGCCATTGCTTTTCCGAGGACCAGCGACAACGCCGATGCGGCGCCGAGAGGAACGATCCAGCAGCAAGCCACAAGCAGAGTGGCGTGCCGGTTGGAGCGCCACAGGCGGCGAAACCCAAACACCAACAGGCAGAGCGGAGCGAGGCCCAAAGCGGTCTCCCACAAGCCCAGGGCCTTTCCCCCGTAGTAGCCGGCACTGCCTAGCCAGTGGCCTCCATAGAGCTGGGTCATGAGGAGGCCTGCGGCGGAGGGTAAGGTGAGGGGAGGCCTCCAGGGTACGGGATTGGCGGTCACTGAACTCGGCAAGAATGGAAGCCACGGAGAGTACGCTGCCAGCGCGGCCAGAACCGCGACCGCCGGTCCACCCCACCACCTCGGGTGCAGGGAGGCTGCGATCCACACCGCGTGCGCGAGAAACAAAAAGATGCTGTAGTAGCTCAGGTAGGCTGCGATCGCGGCGCTGACGCCGTAGGCGGCCCAGTTCCAGAGCGAGGAAGTCTGTACAGCGCGCCAGAGGAGGTAGGTGGCGCTCACCACCGCCAGCTGCAGCGGCATGTACATGCGGGCTTCGGTCGAGGCCACGATCTGGAAGGCGTGGAGGCTCAGCAAAGAGACTGTCCAGCTGGCCACGGGTTGACCGAACCATCGACTGAAGGTGCGCCAGACGACCAGCATGCAGATAACCCACGCGAGCAGCGAAAGCGCCCGGGCCGCCTCGGGCTCGGGCCCGGCTAGGCCCCTCCAGGCCGCAAGCAGCAGGTAGTAGCCGGGCGGGTGCGGGTCGCTCGTGGCCGAGGCCTTCACGATGCTGAGCAGCGGCTCGCTGGCGATCCAGAGGCTATAAACTTCGTCGTACCAGAGTACCCTGGTGGAGAGAGATTCGAGTCGCAGAATAAGACCTCCGAGGCTGCACGCGAGGACGAGGAACGGCAGCGTCGGCGTGAAGCGTCCTCGCGGACCTTCCCCGGGCATGCCCATCTAAGAGGTGAGAGGGGGCCGCGCTGTGCCGCGGCCCCCGCCCTGCATTCGGAGTTTGACTAGAACCCGCTTGACGTAACCGTTGCGCTTCCGTTGCTAGACAGGACAACCGTGATCGCGGCCCCGGCCACCACGCCTTGACCAGTCGCGATCATCGTACACGAAGTTGTACCTGTACAGGCCCCCCACGAGAAGCGCCAGTTCGCGGTCGAGGCCGGCGTACTGGCAGCCGTGGCCGCGCCGCTAAAGTTGCCTGTTTCCACAAACCTCAGCCACGCGTGGGTTCGCATCTCCTGGAGGTTCTGGTCCGCTTCGGCGATGTACGCCTTCCGCCGCGTGCCCAGGTAGCTCGGCAGAGCCAGGGCCAGCAAAATACCCAAAATCACCAGCACCATGATCAGCTCGATGAGGGTGAAGCCCCTCTCGTCACGCCGTGCCTTGCGGATCCTTCTTAACATCTTCTCCCTCCTTAGTTGCTCATAGGATTTCGCATGCCTCCAGGGGCATTGGGAGCAATCTCCATGCCACCACCTCCTTCTCCCCCAATCCTGTCTTACGTAATTCCCCGCACCTCGACCGCTGAGACCGCCCGAACGGCCATTTCTGCTACCCGAGAGGGCAAGCC
>JBEQAH010000101.1:0-7022 GCA_041640435.1 bacterium
GACTCTCCGCCGTGAAACCAGGACACGGAGCTGTGCCCTGCGACGCGAGCGGTGACGGGTCTAGCCCCGTCAGGGGATCCGGGTTGGCCTCCGGTGGTGCCACCGACGGCAATCCGGAGGTGTGGGGATCGGTGGGTGCCGCGGCTGTGCTCGGCAACCTGACCGGCGCCCAAAGCTCCATCTCTTCCTGGCCGTCCGTAGTTGAAGAGGTGGCCAGTTCCTCCACGGCCTCGGGCTGCGGCCCGTTTTGCGCGGGCTCGATCAGCTGGTTCCTCTGCAGCCGCTCCCACAGGGCGCAGGAGAATAGGGCCGCGAGGTGTGCGGTTCCGGGTGAGGCCGACGCGTGATCTGGCCGGTGCGGCGAAACAGGGACCGCGATCACGGTGCCCCTCCAAGACCCGCCCGTCCCCGCCGCCAGGCCTCCAGCACGCGTTCCACGTACGCCCGAGTCTCCGGGTAAGGCGGCACACCTCCGTAGCGCTGCACCGCGGCTGGCCCGGCGTTGTAGGCCGCAAGGGCCAAAGTCACGTCCCCGAACCGGTCCACGAGCCCCCGAAGGTAACGAACCCCTCCGTGGACGTTCTGGACCGGGTCGTAGGGATCCAGCACTCCCAGGGCGCGAGCTGTCGCGGGCATGAGCTGCATGAGGCCCATGGCCCCCGCGGGGGACGTCGCTGCAGGGTTGAAGCCAGACTCCGCGCGCACCACCGCCTCCACCAGGGCCGGGTCCAAGCCGTACCGCCGGGCCGCTTCCTCGAGCAGGGAACGAAAAGAGCCGGGGCTGGAGCGCGCGCGGTCGGATCCCAGGAGCGTCGCAGACGGTTCCAGCTGCCCCTGGATCCACCGAATCCGCGCCATCGCCGACAGCACGTTCGGGCTCAACTCCGCCTCCCCCGGCGGGCCAGGGCCAGGTCGTCCGCCTCTCCTTGCAGAGACCGAGCCAGCTGCTGCTGGTACTGCCGCCAGCGCCGGCTTCGCACCTGGCTGACCGCCTTGCGCTCCCTCCGGAGCTGCAAGAAGCGTGCCCAAAGCTCTTCCGCCCGCTCGGCCTGGCGGGCGCGGTGTTCGGTCGCGGCCCGATACGCACGTCGGCGTGCCTCGAGGAGCTCTGCCCACACCCGCAGGTCCCCGGCCCGCTCGGCCCTCAGCGCCGCTCCCTCCGCCTCTCGCACGGCCGATCGGATCTGCTCACAACGCGCTTCCGCCTCCCGCAACGATCGCAGCGCTTCCGCCAGCTCCCTTCGGGCTTGTTGTTCCCGTACCCAGCGCACCCGCAGCAACCCTTCCAGCGAGAAGCGGAACCGTCTCATGCCTCGCCCGCCAGGCGGGCCAGGAGCTGGCGCGTGGCGGTGAAATCGACCCGCTCCTGCGGCGTCTGCCGGAGGAAGGTGCGGATCTCCTCGATCCGGTCCAGGGCTGCGTCCACCCGCGGGTTACTGCCGCGCACGTAGGCGCCCAGGTTCACCAGATCTTCCACCTCCCGGTAGGTGGCCAGGTGCGCGCGAACCGTCTGGGCCCACCGCAGGTGGTCGGGGTCCACCACCGAGGTCATGAGGCGGCTGGTGGATTCCAGCACGTCGATGGGTGGGTAGTGACCCTGAGCCGCCAGCGACCGGGACAGCACGATGTGGCCATCCAAGATGCTGCGGGCGTGGTCCGCAACGGGCTCCATCAGGTCGTCTCCCTCCACCAACACTGTGTACAGGGCGGTGATGGAGCCGCGCGGCGCGGTGCCGGCTCGCTCCATGAGCTGAGGCAGCAGGGCAAACACGGAGGGTGTGTAGCCTCTGCTGGTCGGCGGTTCCCCCACCGCGAGGCCGATCTCCCGCTGCGCCATGCAGAAGCGGGTCACGGAGTCCATCATCAGCAGAACGTGCATCCCCTGGTCGCGGAACGCCTCCGCCATGGCGGTGGCCACAAAGGGCGCGCGAGCCCGCACCAGCGGAGGCTGGTCTGAAGTGGCCACCACCACCACCGACCGCTCCAGCCCCTCGCCCAGGTCGGTTTCCAAAAAGTCCACCACCTCCCGGCCCCGCTCCCCTACGAGGGCGATCACGTTGGCGTCCGCGGAGCTGTGGCGGGCGAGCATGCCGAGCAGCGTGCTCTTCCCGACGCCGCTCCCCGCGAAGATCCCCACCCTCTGCCCTCGCCCTAAGGTGAGCAACCCGTCGATGGCCCGCACGCCCGTGGGCAGGGGCTCGGTGATCCGAGGTCGCTGCAAGGGGTTCGGTGGATCCGCGTGCACCGACCGCCACTCGTCGACCTCGAGGGCTCGGCCATCCAGAGGCCGGCCGAGCCCGTCGGTGACGCGACCCAACAGGGACCGACCCGCGGGCACCCGCATGGCGCGGCCGGAGGGCAAGACCGCGCTGCCCGGCGCGAGCCCTCCCAGGGGCCCGAGGGGCATCATGAGGAAGCGGTCCTGCCGGAACCCCACCACCTCCGCGGGCAGCTCCCCTTCGGCGGTCTGCACGGTGCACCACTCGCCGACGTGCACCCGGGGGCCGCGAGCCTCCGCCACGAGGCCCACCAGCTGCACCACCCGGCCCACCACCCGCACGGGGTCGGTCTCCCGCACCGCCCTCAGCCACGCCTCCAAGGGCAGCGGTTTACTCACCGGGCAATTCCTCCAGGCGGGCGCGCAGGCTATCTAGCTGCGTGGACAGGCGCGCGTCCACCACTCCCGCGTTGCACTCCACGACGCAGCCCCCGTCCACGGAGGGGTCCGGGACCCAAACGAGCCGCAGCCCACCCCGCTCCGCGGGCGGGCTTCCCAGGAGCGCCAGGTCCTCCGGGTTGACCCGCACCACCACGTCTGTGACCCCGTGCAGCCGGGCCGCCGCTTCCTGGGCCCACTGGACGAGCAGCTCGGGGTCTTGCTCCACCGCTCGAGCCACCACCCGTCGGGCAACCTCCAAGGCTAGGGTCACCACCACGGGTGCGGCGCGTTCTCCCAGCGCCCGGGGGGCTTGTTGGGCCAGCTCGTCCAAAAGGCGATCCAGGCGTGCCAGTCGCTGCGCCCACGCGGCTTGAAACTCCGCCCGAGCCTGGTCCTGCGCCTCCGCCACCGCCCGCGCCGCCTGTAGCCGAGCCGATTCCTGCAGTCGTCGCGCAGCCTCATACGCAGAGCGCAGAACCTCGGCGGCGCGCTCACCGGCGGCATCCCGGACGCCGATCACGGTGGTGATCCGCGCCATGGCCTCCTCCCGGGGCGCCCCTTTGATCACAGCCCGCAGGTCGTTCCGCACCGCCATCGCCCTACAGGAGAACCTCCTCCTGGCCCCCGCGCGCGATCACGATCTGGCCGTTCTCCTCCAGATGGCGCACCGCGGCCACGATGCGCCCCTGGGCCTCCTCCACGTCCCGGCGGCGCACCGGCCCCATGAGTTGCAGGTCTTCTCGAAGCGCCTCCGCGGCCCGCTGGCTCATGTTCCGGAAGATCTTGTCCCGCAGCTCCTCGCTGGCACCCTTGAGGGCAAGAGCCAGATCCTTGCTGTCCACGTTCCGCAACACGATCTGGACGGACCGGTCGTCGAGGCCCAGCAGATCCTCAAACACGAACATGAGTTTCTTCACCTGGCCCGCCAGCTCGGGATCCCTCTCCTCCAGGGCCTCCAGGATCCCGCGCTCCGTGGCCCGATCGGACTCGTTGATGATGGACACCAGGGCCTGCACCCCACCCACCGCGGTGAACTCCTGGGTAGGTAAGTTGACCAGCTTGCTCTCCAGGGCCGCCTCCACCTCCCGGATGGTCTCGGGCGTGGTCCGGTCCATGACGGCCACCCGCACGGCCACCTCCACCTGGAGCTCCCGCGGCAGGGCGGCCAGCACCGCGGCCGCCTGCGCGGGCTTCAGGTACGCCACCACCAGGGCGATGGTCTGGGGATGCTCCTGCTGGAGCAGGCTCGCCAGCTGTGCAGGGTCCATGCGGCGGAAGGCGTCGAAGGGGCTCACCTGCAAGGACGACGTGAGGCGCTCCAGGATCTCCGCGGCCCGCTGGGCCCCGAGAGACCGCTCCAGCAGGTCTCGGGCGTACTGCAGGCCGCCCACGGACACGTACTCCCGGGCGAGAGCCATCTGGTAGCACTCCTGCACCACTTCCTCGCGCTCCTCCGCGGTCACCTGGCGAAGGCTGGCAATCTCAAGAGTCAAGGCCTCGATCTCCTCCTCGCTCAGGTGGCGCAGGATCGCCGACGCCACGTCAGGGCCTAGGGAGACGAGGAGCATGGCGGCCTTTTGAGGTCCGGAGATGGACAACCTGGTCGCCATGGCTACTTCTCCGAAAGCCAGCTCTTAATGACCGCCGCGACATCCGCGGGGCGCTCCTGCGCCATCCGCTGAAGCTGCTGGCGGATGGTCGCCTCCCGGCTCACCTCCCGCTGCCGGAGGGCTTGCAAGACCTTCTCCTCTTCGTCCTCGCCGGGCTCCGGGGCAGCGGCGGGTGGTTGGACCGGCACGGGCTCAAGGGTTTCCACCGTGATGCGGGAGCTCCGACGCCGTCGGCGCCAGAGCACCGCCGCGACCAGAAGGGTCAACAGCGCCGCGAGGGCAGTCCCACCTGCAACCCACGCTGTCCCCCCCCCGCCGGCTCGTCCTGTCTGCGCGGGTTGTGCGTCCGGTCCCTCGTGGGCAAGTGGGGCGGGGAGCTCCACCGGCTGCACCACCAGAACGTCGCCCCGCTGGCGGTCCAGTCCCAGGGCTGCAGCCACCCCAGCCTCGAGGGCGCGCAGGCTGGACGGCGGGACCTTTCGGTCCACGAGGACGGCCACGGAAACGCGGCGCAGGCCGCCGGTGGTCACCGCACGCTCCACCCGCCGGGTCACCTGGTAGGTGGTGCGGGACTCGCGCCTGCGGTACTCCGATCCGGAGGCCTGCGGGGGTGTCTGCGCATAGGACGGCACCGACACCGTGGCCGGGCCGCCGGGGGGCAGGCCACCCCGGCCTGCGTACGACTCCTCAACGGTCACCTCCGAGGTGGGTACCCGCTGGTTCGGCAGATAGCTCTCCTGCTCCACCTGCCGGCGGCTAAAGTCCACTTCCGCGCTCACCCGCGCCAGGGCCCTCCCCGGGCCGAGTACCTGATCCAGCATGCTCTGTACGCGGTGCTGCAGGGACGCCTCCACCTGCTCCCGTTCCCCGAGCTGCGCGGTAGCGACACCGGACGGGTCGTCTTGCCCGGCGGACAACAGCACGCCGCGGGCATCCACCACCGTAACCCGCTCCGGGGTGAGACCCTCGACACTGCTCGCGACCAGGTGGCGGATGGCGCGCACCTGCCCCGCACTCAACACAGCTCCGGGCCGGAGGCTCACCACCACCGAGGCGCTGGGAGATGCCGCCTCGTCCCGGAACAGCCGATCCTGCGGAATGGCCAGGTGCACCCGGGCCGCCTCCACGGCCTCGAGGGTCTCGATGCTGCGCACGAGCTCGCCCGCAAGGGCCCGCTGCAGGTTAACCCGCTGGACCAGCTCCGTGGCGCCGAAGGACGCGCGGTCAAACAGCTCGAACCCGACCCCGCCACGCGGGAGCCCTTGGGCGGCAAGCTGCAGGCGCGCGGCGTACACCCGATCCCGCGGCACCTCCACCGTGGTCCCCGCACCCGACAGCCGGTACGGCACGCCCAGTTGCTGAAGGGCTTGGACCACCCGAGCGGCCTCCTCGGCGTCCAGTCGGCTGTAGAGGGGGACGAACTGCGGACGGCTGGCCCAGATCCACACCCCGAGTCCCACCAGGAGCCCGCCCGCCAGCGCCAGTGCCCCGCGCCGCTGGGCCGGAGTCCACCGCGACCACGCCTGCAACATCCTGCGCTCCCCACCCGCGGCCTGCGGCCGCCGCTACACCTGCATGCGCAGAAGCTCTTGGTAGCTCTCCAGCAGGCGGTTGCGGACCTGGATGGCCAGCTGCAGGGCCAGGCTCGCCTCCTCCATGGCCACCATGACCGCGTGGATGTCATCCGTCCGCCCGTCCGCCAGCGCCGCCGCCGCGGCGTCTGCACGCCGCTGCAGCTCCTCCGCTCCCTGCACCGCGCGCTGCAGGGCCTCCGCGAAGGCCGAGACCGCTTCCCGCACGGGTGACGACATGGACGACCCCACGGCAGTCACCCCGCGCACCTCCACCCCCTCACCTCCTCCCGATCTCCAACGCCCGAAGGATCAGCTGCTTGGTGGCGTTCAGCGCCACCACGTTCAGCTCGTACGCACGGCTGGAGGCGATCAGGTCCGCCATCTCCACCGCGGGGTTCACGTTGGGGTACGTCACGAACCCCTCCGGATCCGCGTCCGGGTGTCCGGGGTCGTACACGCGGCGGGGCGCAGACGGGTCCTCCACGATGGCGGCCACCACCACGCCCCTGGGCTCGCCCGCACCCCCTCCGGACAGTGCGAACCGGTCCAGCAGGGGCGCGAAGACCGCCACCCGCCGACGGTAGGGGCCACCCGGACCGCGGGTGGTGTTGGCATTGGCCAGGTTCCCCGCCAGCACTTCCATGCGCACCCGCTCCGCGGTCAGGGCGGACGCGCTGGCTTCCATGGCCCGGAACAAAGACACCCTTCACCTCCGTCCTTCGAGGATCGCGGACCGTAACAGGTCTAGCTTCGCGGACAACAGACTCGTCACCGCCATGGCCTGCAACCCCGTGCGGGCCAGCTCCACGGCTTCCAGTTCGGGGTCCACCTCCGTGCCATCCGCGCGGAGGAACGCGATCCCTCCCGCGGGCACGCCGTCCGGGCTCACGTCCTCCCACACGGCCCGCAGGGTTGCCCCGAAGTCCACCTCCACCCGCGCGTAGCCCGGCGTGTGCGCGTTGGCCAGATTTCCTGCCAGGGCCGCCTGTCGCCGCGCCAGCGTCCGCAGGGAAGCCACCAGGTAACGAGCGGTGACGTCTAGCAGCATCCCGGACTTTGGCTTTGCACAACCGGTGCCAAACGTCCTACATCGCGGCCTCCTGCAGAGCGGCCCAGCGTCGGCGCGCCCTGGCGGACGGGATGCGGGCCATCTCCCGGTACTTGGTCACCGTCCTGCGG
>JBEQAH010000102.1:0-6923 GCA_041640435.1 bacterium
GTCGCGGTGAGCCTCGGCGCCGGTGCCTGCATCGTTACCCTCCCCACTCCAGGGTTGTGCACCTCCGCCAGGGACCCCCGCTCCCGGAAGTGCGGGTCGCGCAGCACGTCCGCCGCGCTATACACCGGGCCTGCGGGGACGCCGAACCGCTCCAGCTTCGCCAGCAGCTCCGCCGCGGTGTGTTCGCGCACCCACGCACCGATCGCCTCGTCCAGCTCCTCCTGGTGTCGGCCCCGCGCCTCGTGGGTCGCGTAGCGGGGGTCGGTCTTCCACTCCGGCCGACCCATGGCCTCCGCGAGACGGGCAAACACCCCGTCCGCGTTGGCCGCCACGATCACCCATCTCCCGTCCCGGGTCTCGTACAGGTTGCTGGGTGCCACCCCGGGGAGCACGGATCCGCTGCGCTCGCGCACCGCTCCGGTGACGCTGCACTCCGCAATCACGCTTTCCAGCACCGCCAGCACGGCGTCCGCGATGGCCACGTCCACCACCTGACCGCGGCCGCCCCTCACCTCCCGCTCCCGGAGGGCCAGCAGCGCCCCCAGCGCGCCGAAGATTCCCGCCAGGGTGTCGCCGATGCTGATCCCCACCCGGGGCGGAGGGCGATCCGGGAACCCCACCAGGTAGCGCAACCCACCCATGGCCTCCGCCACGCTCCCGAAGCCCGGTCGGTCGCGGTACGGGCCGGTCTGCCCGAATGCCGAGATTCGGACCACCACGAGGCCTGGGTTGCGCTCCCACAGCGCCTCCGGGCCCAGGCCCCACGCCTCGAGGGTTCCGGGACGGAAGTTCTCCACCAGCACGTCGCAGCGCTCGGCAAGCCGCCGCGCCAGCTCTTGACCCTCCGGCCGTCGCAGGTCCACCGTCACGCTCTTCTTCCCCCGGGCGATCACCGGCCACCACAGGGAACGACCCTGGAAGAGGGCCACACCCCACCGGCGCATGGCATCGCCCTGGCCCGGAGGCTCGAGCTTGATGACCTCCGCGCCGTAGTCGGCCAGGAGCTGTCCGCAGTACGGGCCTGCGATGAAGCTGCCCAGCTCCAGCACACGGACTCCCCTCAGCGGCGCGTGCGCAGACATGGTGGCGTACGGAGAGTAGGGTTTCGCACCTGCCCCCACGGATCCTTCACCGGGGCGCTACGCCGCGGTAAACCCTCCGTCGACCGCCAGCACCTGGCCGGTGACGTACCGTGAAGCTTCCGAGGCGAAAAACAGCGCCACACCCTTCAGGTCGCCGGGCTGCCCGAGCCGACCTAGAGGGACCTGGGCCACCACGCGACCGCCCACCCGCTCCAGCAGCTTCTCGCTCATCCGCGTGGGGAAGAACCCGGGGGCGATGGCGTTCACCGTGATCCCGTAAGGCGCCAGCTTGACCGCCAGGTCGCGGGTGAGGGCGATCAGGCCGCCCTTGCTGGCCGCGTACCCCACCGCATCCAGCACGTCCGACCGCGTGCCCACGAGTCCCGCCACCGACGCCACGTTTACGATGCGGCCCCACCCTGCCGCTCGCATCACCGGTACCGCCGCCTGGGTGACCAGGAAGGTCCCCGTGAGGTTCACCTCCAGGACCTGCCGCCAGCGGTCCAGGGGCATCTGGTCCAGGGGCGCCCCCCAGCTCACGCCTGCGTTGTTGACCAGAACGTCCAGCCGGCCGAAGCGCCCCACCGCCGCATCCACCAAGGCCCGGGCGCCTGAAGGGTCCGCCACGTCGCACTCCACGGCGGCCACGTCCACGCCCAGGCCCTTCAGGTGTTCTTGCGCGCTCTCGAGCCACTGCGCCCGCCGCGCGGCCACCACCACGCGGGCCCCCGCCTCGCCCAATGCCTCCGCGATCTCCAAGCCAAGACCCCTGGACCCACCCGTGACCACCGCCACCCGTCCGGAAAGGTCAAACAGCTCGCGCACGTGCGGCACGCTACCCCTCCAGCCCGCCAGCCTGGGCCGCCAGGCGCTTGACGCGGTCCAGGTCGTAGTCCATGAGTACTGTGAGCTTCTGGGTCTCCAGCGACCCCTCCGCGTGGATCGCCAGCACCTCCAGGTAACCACCCAGGTCCGAGGCCACCAGGTCCCGGATGAGGTTCATCATCCGCAGCCGCGCCTCCCCCGAAACCCCCGCCCGGCCCTGCAGGTACGGCTCGATCAGATTCCACAGCTCCGGGTTCCTGCGATCCTCCTCCGCGGGGCCCGTGACGACCAGCCCGCCCGCGATGTCCTGCACGTCCCGCACCGCGTCGTGATAACCGCGCGCGAAGGCGTACTTGGCTGCGTTGGTCAGGACCACGTTCGGGACGAAGATCCCCTCCTCGAACCTGCCCTCCACCGCCGCCGCGGTCGTCAGCCCGCGGACGGTCTCCGCGTACATCACGAGCCGGGCCAGCTTATCCCGGACGTGCCCCGCTCCCGCGATCCCCTGCGCCTCCGCCATCCACGCCGCCGCCCCCACCAGCAGCTCCAACAACGGGGTCTTGTACGAGATGGCCGTATACCGGTGGAACTCCACGAAGGTCTTCGCCAGCGGCCCCGCGTACGCCCACTGCCCGCAGAGGAACACCCGCTCCCACGGCACGAACACGTCCTCGAACACCGTGAGGGACTCCGTGATGGCGTACCGGCTGCTCAGCGGGTTGTCGAAGGGGCTGGTGGCCCCAAACCCCCGGGGGCTCGCCACAAACGTCAACCCCGGGGTGTCCGCGGCGACCGCGAAGGCCACCGCGTAGGCCGCGTCCCGCTCCGTCATGGCCCGGGTGGGCAGGACCAAAATCTCGTTGCTGTACACCGCATTCGTGGTGTGCGCCTTTGCGCCCCGCACCACGATCCCCTCAGAGGTCTCCCGCACGCACCGCACGTACAGGTCCGGGTGCGGCTGGTCCGCGGGCCGCTTCCCCCGGTCTCCCTTCACGTCCGTCTGCGCCACCGCCATGGCCAGGTCCCCGTCCCGGCACCTCTCGTAGAAGGCTCGCACCCGCGGGAGGAACGAAGTCCCCAGGTCCCGGTCCATCTGCGCGCAGACGATGTGCAGGGCGAACAGCGCGTCGGTCCCAATCTCCTTGATCAGCGGTACGAAGGACTTTGTGTGTCGCGTCACCCGCTCGATCAGGTCCCGCCGACGCAGCAGATCCTCGGGACCCCGGGGCACGTGGAAGTACCGGCTGTACACCTGCCCCGTCTGCGGGTCCCGCACGGTGAAGGTGGGGTCGTGGGCGTGCTCGTGGGTCAGCTGGAAGTCCGCGGCGCATACCCCCGCGCCCTTGCGGAGGTGCGGATGGCTCGTCACGTCCCCCACCCGCTCGCCCCGGTAGTACACCCGCCGCCCATCCCGCACACTCGCCAGGTACTCCTCCGCGCTCCGCATGCGACACCCCGCCACTGGTCTGCCCCCATGATACGGTGACCCAGGGGAGTGGAGCGGATCGGGCGCTACGGCTCCCTGGCGAGCGCGGCCTCGACGGCTTCCACCAGCTGGCGCAGGGTGTACGGTTTGCGCAGGAACCCGGCTACGCCACGCCGCAGGATGCTGGCTGCGGTGGCTTCGTCCATGTAGCCGCTGCTCACCAGCACCCGAACCTCGGGGTGCACAGCCCTTAGGGCCTCGAACACGGCCCGGCCGTCCATGCCGGGCATCACCATGTCCAGGATTACGAGGTGCACCTGGTCGGCCTGCTCTCGGAAGATGCGCACGCCCTCCGCGCCGCTGGTGGCCGTGAGGACGCGGTAGCCCCTGCGGGTGAGGGCATCCCGGATGAGCTGGCAGAGGGCCTCCTCGTCGTCCACCACCAGGAGCAGAGGGCCGCTCTCGGTCCTTGGGTCCTGGGGTTGCCTTTCGCCCTCCCGCGGGCGGCCGGAGGGCTGCCGCACAGCCGCCTCCCCCCTGTCGGACCCCACGCGGGGGTCCTGCCCCGAGAGAGCGGGGAGTCCGTGCCGGCCCGGCATACCCAGCCTGATGAGAGCAATCCGCGTGCCAGAGGGGCTCGCAAGCGGTCCAGGCCTTGGAACCCCTGTCCGGTTTCTGCGACCCTTTCCCCGATTGCCGGCGGGGACCCGCTGCGCGATGGAAGCCAGAAGTGGTAGCGGGGGCAGGATTTGAACCTGCGACCTCCGGGTTATGAGCCCGGCGAGCTACCTGGCTGCTCCACCCCGCGTCGCATCCCTGAGTATAGCAAAGGGGCGAGCGGGGTCCAAGAGCGTCGCGGCACCCTACTCGTACCGCAGGGCCTCGATGGGATCCAGCCGTGCAGCCCGCCAGGCCGGGTAGGTGCCGAACACGACACCCACGAGCACCGAGAAGCTGAACGCCAGTACCACCACGGGCAGAGAGGCAGAGGCGGTGGGCGGTTGGTCCAGCAGCCGCGCAGCGATGGCCCACGAGGCTCCCAGCCCCACCCCCATCCCGAGCACGCCACCCACCAGGCTGATGGCGACCGCCTCCACGAGGAACTGCACCAGCAGGTCCCCCCGGCGCGCGCCCACGGCCTTGCGGATCCCGATCTCCCGGGTTCGCTCGGTCACCGACACCAGCATGATGTTCATGATCCCGATCCCGCCCACCAGGAGGGAGATGGCGGCGATGGAGGACAGGGCGATGGTCAGGATGCGGAGGATGGCGTCCAGGGCGCCCAGGAACTGACTCTGGGTCAGCACGGTGAAGTCCTCCTCGCCGTGCTCCCGCCGCAGCACCCGCTCCACCTCCCGTTGGGCGCGCAGCACGCTTGCGGTGTCCTGCGCTTTCACGAACAGGAACGAGGCGTAGTTCACCTGGAACAGCAGTTGCGCGGTGCTGAAGGGGATGTAGGCGCGGTCGTCCAGGTCCACACCGAGGACTTGCCCCTGGGGCCGGAGTACACCCACCACCTCGAAGGCGCGACCGTTGATGGTGATCCTCCGACCCAGGGCCCACCGGGGACTGCCGAAGAGCTGCCGGGCCAGAACCTCGCCCAGCACGACCACACGCTTGCGCCGCTGCATGTCCGCTTCGGAGAGGAAGCGGCCCTCCAGAAGGCGCAGGCCGCGGATCTCAAGGTAGTTGGCCGTGGTCCCGATGACCGTGGTGACCTCGCGCCGGCCCCCGCCGGAGACCTCGATGGACGTCTGCAGCCAGGGAGCAACGCCCGCCACCGCCCGCGCTTCCCGCTCGATGGCTTGAGCGTCGGCGAAGGTGAGGGTGAACCGGCCTTCCTGGGTGGCGAACTGCTGCCCCTCCTCCGCCTTGCCGGGCAGAACCCACAGAAGATCTGGCCCCAGGCTGGCGAACTCCCCCACCACCCGGGAGCGGGCCGCCTGCCCCACCGACACCAGGGCGATCACCGCGGCCACGCCGATCACCACGCCCAGGGTGGTGAGGACGGACCGGAGGGGGTTCGCCCGCAGCGCGTCCCAGGCCTGCTCTACGGCCTCCCACAGCCCCATGGCGCCGCCTCACCCGTCGGGTCCGGCGGGCATGAGGCGCAGCTCATCCCGCGCGCGCCGGGGTGAGTGCACGGGTTCGTCCCGTACCACGTGGCCGTCCCGTAAGGTCACCACGCGGCGCGCGTGGCCCGCCACCTCGGGGTCGTGGGTCACCAACGCGATGGTCGCTCCGGCCTCGTTCAGCTCCTGGAACAGGGCCAGCACCTCCTCTCCGGAGCGGCTGTCCAGGTTGCCCGTGGGCTCGTCGGCCAGCAGGATCGACGGTTCGTTGGCCAGAGCCCTGGCCACCGCCACCCGCTGCTGCTGCCCGCCAGAGAGTTCCCGGGGCCGGTGGTGTACCCGGTCCGCAAGGCCCACGCGGCCCAGCAACTCCAGGGCCCGCTGGCGCCGCAGGCGGCGTGGCACCCCTGCGTACACCATGGGGAGCTCCACGTTCTGCAGGGCGCTGAGGCGCGGCAGCAGGTTGAAGGTCTGGAAGACAAACCCGATGCGCCGGTTGCGGACCTCGCTCAGAGTGTCGTCGTCCAGCCGGCTCACGTCCTGGCCTTCGAGTCGGTACTCGCCGGAGGTCGGGCGGTCGAGACACCCCACCAGGTGCAGGAGGGTCGATTTGCCGGAGCCCGACGGCCCCATGATGGCCACAAACTCGCCCTTGTGGATCTCCAGGTCCACGCCGCGCAGCGCCCGCACCTCCACCGCGCCCATGTGGTAGATTTTGACCACGCCGCGCAGCTGCACCACAGGCGTCATTGCACCGACCGGACCAGGACCCGCTGGCCGTCCCGCAGCCTGCCGGGCTCCACCAGCGCCACCAGCTCTCCTTCGCGCAGCCCGTCCAGCACCGCGGCGTACCGGTCGTTGCGCTCGCCGGTGCGCACCCGCCGGACGCGGACCACGCCGCCTTCCACCACGTAGACCTGAGCGCCGCCGTCCTCCAGGGACGTGACGGCCTCCACGGGGATCAGGAGGACACCCGGTACCGTGCGCAGCAGCAGGTCCACATCCACGCCGGTGCCCACCCGGAACGGCACCGGCCGGTCCAGTTCGAGTCGCACCCGCACCACCCGGGTCCCGGCCCGTACCTCCACCTGGCCTCCAACGCGGGTGACCCGCGCTCCAACGGCCACCCCAGGGTAGGCGTCCGCCATCACGCGTGCCCTCTGCCCCAAGCGCACCCGCCCCACGTCGGCCTCGTCCACCTCCGCCATTACCCACCCGCCGGGGGCTGCGAAGGACAGGACGGGAAGCGAGGGGCCCACGGTGGCACCCGGCCGAACGTACACGCGGGTGACCACTCCGTCGAAGGGGGCCCGCAGCGCCGCCTGTTCCAGCCGTGCCACGGCTGCGCGCCAGGACGCCGCCGAGGCGGCAGCGCGGGCCCTGGCACCTGCCAGGCCGGATCGGGCCTGCTCCAGCGCCGCGCGCGCCGCGCTCACGCTAACCTCTGTCTGCTCCGCCTGCGCCCGCGCGGTGCGGTGTGCGGACCGGGCGCGCTCCACCTCCGCCTCGGCGATGCGC
>JBEQAH010000103.1:0-6836 GCA_041640435.1 bacterium
CCGATTCCAAACTGTTGCAGGTCCACCACGCAGGCGGGCCCCACCAGTCGCTCGATGGGGATGCCCGCGATGTCCGGCCCCGGGTCGTAGAAGTGCAGGGGCGAGTCCAGGTGGGTGGCGATGTGGTTGGTGGTGGAGATGTGCTGCGCGTTCACGCCCTCGAAGGCGATCTTCTTCACCCACTTGATCGTGGGTCCGTCGTAGTACGCGAAGGGAGGAGAGTCCACGCTGAAGTTCTGCGACAGGTCCAGCACCCGGCAGCCCCGCAGGTCGAACAGGTCAAACTTCATGGGCGTCACCTCCGCTCGAGGGGGATGGGTGATTCAGTACGACCTTCAAGTCCCGGCTTCCTGCGGCGATCCGGACTCCTGCGGCTTCGCGGGCCGCGCCCGGCGCAGCCGGCGAGCTACGCCCGCCCGCAGCTCCTCAAGCTCCTCCTGCAGGGCCACCTTCCAGTACGCACCCACCTGGCCCGCGTGTCGGTAGCGGCGGTAGCGGGCCCGCAGCCGCCCCCTCTGCGGGAGGGTCGCCAGCTCCCGCAGGGCGTCCACCAGGTGGTCGCGGACCAGCTGCGCGGCCCGGTCCGGGTCTGAGTGCGCGCCGCCCGGCGGCTCCGGCACGACCCGGTCCACCACGCGCAGGCGCAACAGGTCCGCGGAGGTCAGGCGCAGCGCTTCCGCCACCTCCGGAGCTCGACTCGCGTTGCGGTACAGGATGGCCGCAGCCCCCTCGGGCGAAATCACAGAGTACACGGCGTGCTCCAGTATCAGCACCCGGTCCGCGGTGGCAAGCGCCAGCGCGCCTCCGCTGCCGCCCTCCCCGATCACCACCGCCACCGTGGGGACCGGCAAGGACACCATGCTAGACAGGCACTCCGCGATGGCTCCAGCGATCCCCCGTCGCTCCGACTCCGGCCCCGGGTACGCCCCCGGAGTGTCCACCAGGGTCACCAGCGGCAACCCGAACTTCTTCGCCAGCTGCATCACCCGGCACGCCTTCCGGAACCCCTCCGGCATGGCCATGCCCCGGCGCCGAGCCTGTTGCTCCTCTGGCGTCCGGCCCCGCTCCTGCGCCACCACGAACACCGTATGCCCGCCCACCTCCCCGAGCCCCACCACCACCGCCGGATCGTCTCCCGAGCTGCGATCTCCGTGCAGCTCCACAAACCCGTCGAAGGCGCGGCTGAGGTAATCCACGGAGGTCGGCCGCCCCACCCGGCGAGCGAGCTGCACCTCCTCCCACGCGGACAGCTGGGCGGGGTGGGCAGCAGGAGGTAGAGGGGGCCTGGCCGTCCGGCCGGACCGCTGGGGCCGCAGGTGGCGCAACAGGTAGCCCAGCACCCGCCGCTGCTGCCCCCGGGGCAGCACCATGTCCACAAGCCCGTTGCGCACCAGTGTTTCCGCGCGGTAGGCTTCCTCGGGCGCCATCTCTCCCGTGGTCATCTCCACCACCCGCGGGCCCACGAACCCGACCAGGGCCCCGGGCTCCGCCACCAGCACGTCCCCCCGCGCAGCGAAAGATGCCGCGACACCTCCGAACGTCGGGTTCGAGAGCACCACCACGTACGGAAGACCTGCCGCGTGGTGCTGGCCCGCGCACGCGGCGGTCTTCGCCATCTGCAGCAGCGACAGGATCCCCTCCTGCATCCGCGCCCCCCCGGAGGCCGTCACCGCCACCACCGGCCTCCGGCTGCGGGTGGCGCGTTCGAAGGCCCGGGCGACCTTCTCGCCCACTACCGACCCCATGGTGCCGCCGAGGAATTGGAAGTCGAACGCGATCAGGACAAAGGGCTCACCGTCCAGCGTCGCCTCCCCGGTCACCACCGCCTCACGCAGCCCCGTCAGCTCCCGCGCCTCCGCCAGCCGCTCCCGGTACGGCTTCTGGTCCGCAAACCCCAGAGGGTCTACGGAGGCCAGTCCCCGATCCCACTCGCGGAAACTCCGAGCGTCCGCCAGCTGAGCCACGCGCTCTCGCGCGGGCATCGGCAGGTGAGTTCCGCAGTGTGGGCACACGTAGAGGGACGCCGCCAGCGCAGCGGGGTCCAGCGACGCCTGACACCTGGGACAGGTCCGCGCTTCCACGAGCCCTCCTCTAGGACCGGACGAGCACCGCGGCGAAGTACAGGATCCCCACGCCGGCCAGCGCCACACCCTGGTGGGCCCAGCGGGTCCACCGCCGGACCCGCTCGGCGCGGCCCAGCCGCTCCGCGCGGGCGTCCGGCGGCGCCGCGTACGCTTCCTGCACCAGCCGCCGCGCGAGGGGTGCCAGGATCAGGTCCTGCACCGCCTGCAGCAGAACCAGCACCCAGAACAAGAGTAGCTTCCAGGCCAAAGCGCGGCCGAAAGCCCCTCCGACCTCCTCGGGGCGGAACACCGCCGCCATCGGCAGGCCTCGCCCGGCCAGTGCCACTAGCCCGGTTCCGAACAGGACGACCAGGCACGCCCAGGCCACGGGCCGAAACCGCCGTCCCACACCTTCCAGCAGCGCCGCGCGCTCCAGTTCCGGCAGGGTACGGGCGTACGGGACCACCGCAAACCCCACCACGGCTCCCCCGCCCACCAGCACCGCCGCGGCCACCAGGTGCACCCAGGCGAGGAACGAGGCCATCTACCGCCGCTCCACCACGCGGTCCGTGATCTCTTCCACCCGCTCCTGGCGAAGCACCACCGCGCGCCACACCTGCTGAACGCGCCGCGACACCTCCGGGGGCACGTTCCGCGGCGGCGTGAGCCCGAACCCCGAGCCGGGCCGCATCTCGTAGTAGCCGCCCCGCCGGCCCGCCAGGATCTGGCGGGTGACCTCCACGTAGGGTTTCCCGAAGTTCGACAGCAGCGAGGCGGCAAAGTGCTGGGGAGCGTAGCTGCTCTTGTCCGTGTAGAAGGTGGTGAGGAGCACAGGTCGGCGCGCCGCCCGGGCTGCCTCGATGATCCCCACCGTCCCGAGGTTCACGCTGATGAGGATGAAGTCCACGCCCGCGGCGATTTGGGACTCCGCCGCCTGCCGCGCCTTCACCGGGTCGTTCTGGTCGCCCACGAAGGTGTAGAGGACTTCCGCCCGCGGGTTGTACTTGCCCACAGCCTGGAAGACCGCGTTCAGCGACGCCACGAAGTCCGGCAAGCGGATCCCCGCCACGTAGCCGATCCGGTTCGTCTTGGTGGACAGAGCGGCGAGCACGCCCAGGACGTAGAAGCCCTCATAGAACTTGCGGCCGATGTTCCACACGTTCGGCGGCAGGCCGGGGATCTGGCCCGAGGACTCCATGATGAAGACCGCGTCCGGGAACAGGGGCGCCAGCTTCTGCACGATGGTCAGGTACTGGCCGCCGTGGAAAGCGACAATGCCGTACCCGGAGCTCAAGTACTCCCTCGCCACGCGCTCCGCGTCCGCCACCGACACCTGCTCGGAGTGGGCGGTCTGCACCCCGGTGGTGGCTTGCACTTCCTTGAGGGCCTGGTAGCCCACCGCGTTGAAGTCCGCATCCTGGATGACCCCCGGCAGGATCATGGCGAGGCGGGGACGGGACGGGGCCGCCCCCGCCGCCCCCAGGAACGCCACCATGAACAGCACTGCCCCCGCGACGGACCGTCGCATACCGACCTCCTCCCTTGCGATTATGCTACGTCCTCGCCTCCCGATCGTAAGGCTTCCCCAGCGCCTGCGGTGCCTCCGCCCCCCGGTACGCGCGCACCAGCACCAGGATGGCGAACGCGTAGGGGAGCATCTGGAGGAACTGCGGGGGGACGGCCTTGCTGAGCAGGGCGAGCTTGAACTGGAAGGCCTCCACGTACGCGAACAACAACGCGCCCGCCGCCGCTCCCAGCGGCGTCCACCGCCCGAAGATCACCAGCATGAGCGCGATCCAGCCACGGCCGCCCGCGATCCCCTCGGTGAACGTTCCGGTGAACGTGAAGGGAAGCGCGGCCCCCGCCAGGCCCACGAGCACGCCGCCCGCAACGGCCGCGCGGACCCGCAGCCCGAACACGTCCACGCCCACGGTGTCCGCGGCCACAGGGTTCTCCCCTGCCGCCCGCAAGCGCAACCCGGAGCTCGTGTGGAACAGGAAGGCGTGAAGGGCCACCACCACCGCTGCGGTGGCGTACACCAAAGCGTGCTGGCGGAAAAGGACCTCCCCCACCACCGGCAGGTTTTCCAGATACGGCAACGGCACAGGTGGAAGGGTCTCCACCCGGGGCGGAGTGAGCCGCACACCTACCACCAGCCGGTACAGCAAGGACGCAAGGCCCACGCACAGGACGTACAGGGTCAACCCGACGGTGACCTGGTCCCTGCGCCACGCCACCGCGTAGTGGGCCAGCAACCGTGACACCCCGGCTCCGGCCGCGGCCCCCACCAGGAGCCCGACCCCGGTGCTTCCGGAGGCGAACGCTCCGAGGAACGCACCCGCGGCGGCCAGGGTCACCATCCCCTCGATGGCCACGTTCAGCAACCCTGCCCGCTCCATGAGGAGTTCGCCCGCGCTGGCGAGAGCCAGGGGCACCGCCATGGACACCGCGAGGCGGACCAGTGAGGGATCCAGCAGAAGTTCCCAGCTCACGGTGACCTCCGCAGGCCTTCAGAGGCCAGCAACACCAGCAGCACGGCAGCCTGGACTACGAACACCGCGCTGGCGGGCAAGCCCACGCTGCGCTGCAGCGAGTCGGTGCCCACCACGAGGGCAGCGAAGGCTAGGCTGGTGGCGATGGCCACCAGCGGGTGGCGGCGGCTCAGCACCGCGATCAGGATGGACATGACCCCGTAACCGGGCGACAGCCCCAGGATGAGTCGGTAGTGGAACCCGCTCACCTCCACCGCACCCCCAAGCCCCGCCAGCGCGCCGCTCCCGATCAGGGCCAGGGCCACGGTGCGTCCCACGGGGATGCCGCCCAACCGCGCGGCGATGGGGTTGTCACCCACCGCGCGCACCTCATACCCGAACACGGTCCGGTACAACAGCCACCACACCGCCACCGCCGCCGCGAAAGCCAGGATGACGCCGCTGTGGGCGCCAAGACGCGTCCCGAGGAGGGGGAGGGTGGTGCCCGGTGGGACGGCCCGGGTGATAGCCTCGCCCGCCGTGGGATCGTTCCAGGGCCCCGTGCTCAAGTACTCCACCAGGAACAGCGCGATGAAGTTCAGCATCACGGTCACGAAGATCTCGTTGACCCCTGCCCGCGCCCGCAGCAGGCCTGGCACGGCGCCCAGGAGTGCCCCGCCTGCAGCTCCCGCGAGCAGCACCGCGGGGACGGCCAGGGGCCTGGGCCAGCCCGCCAGCAGGAACGCCACACCCGTGGCCATCACCGCCCCCGCGTAGATCTGGCCGTCCACCCCGATGTTAAACGCGCCCGCCCGCAAGCCGAGGATGACCGCCACGCTGCCGAACAGAAGCGGCGCGGTCTTGTTCAGCGTCTGACCGAATCCCGCCGCGCTGCCCAAAGACGCGCGCACCACAGATCCCACGGCGGCCAGCACGTCCCCCCCGAGCGCCACCACCAGGACGGCGAGCACCCCGAGGGCCGCCGCGAGCCCCACGGCGTAGGCCAAAGCCGCCTGCCACCGGGCCACAGCTCGGGCCGTCACCGCGCCGCCTCCACTCCGGCCATGGCGCGGCCGATGGCGTACGGATCGAACTGGGGGCGGGTGAACTCCGCCACCGTTCGGCCCCGGTAGAGCACCACGATGCGGTCCGAGAGCTTCCGCAGCTCGTCCAGGTCCTCCGAGATGAGCAGGACGCCGCCGCCCTGCTGGCAGAAGTGCACCAGTTGGGCGTGCAAGAACTCCGTGGAAGGTACGTCGAGGCCGCGGGTGGGGTTCTGTGCCACCAGCAGGCTCACCTCTTCCGCCTGCGCGTGGGCGAACACGCGCGCGGCCAAAAGCTTCTGAAGGTTCCCGCCGCTCAGCAACCCCGCGGGCGCGTCGGGCCCCGGGCACACCACGCGGAACGCCGCCACCGCTGCCTCGCCGATGCGGCGGACCCGCTGGGGGTCGTATTGCAGGGGCGGGAACAACGTCCGGTGCCGGCCCAGGATCACGTTCTCCGCCACCGTCATCCGTGGGAGTATCCCTTCCCGGACGCGGTCCTCGGGGATCCACAGCACGCCCTGCCGGATGCGCGCACCCACACTGTGGGAACGGACGGGCTGGCCCCGGATCCGCACGTGGCCGCGAGTGGGTGCGAGAGCGCCGGCCACCACGCCCGCGAGCGCTGTCTGCCCGTTGCCGCTCACCCCGGCCACACCCACGATCTCCCCCGCGCGCACCTGTAGGGTGCACCCGGTGAGTTGGACCAGCCCGCGGCTGTCCACCACCGCCACGTCCTCCAGTTCCAGCAGCACTTCGCTACTACGGGCCGGCTCCTTGGCCGCGGCTGCGGGCGGTGCGCTGCCCACCATCCACTCCACGAGGACTGCCGGGTCGGCCTGGGCTGTCTGGACCGTCGCCACCCGCCGGCCGCGGCGCAGGACGGTGATGCGGTCGCAGGCCCGCAGGGCTTCGTGGATCTTGTGCGTGATCAGCACCACCGCAAGGCCCCGCTCCGCGAGGCCGCGGAGGGTGCCCGTGAGCGCGTCCACCTCCTGCGGGGTGAGAAGGGTCGTGGGCTCGTCCAGCACCAGCAGCCGCGCGCCGCGGTACAGGGCTTTCAGGATCTCCACCTTCTGCTGCACGCCCACGGGCAGCTCGCACACAGGTCGGTCCAGCGGCACCGGGAGCCCGACCTGTTCCATGAGCCTCTCCACCTCGGCGCGCCGCGCCCGGCGGTCGAGCCACAACCCTCCCTCGCGGCCCAGCACCACGTTCTCCAGCGCGGTGAAATGGCGCACCAGCTCGAAGTGCTGGTG
>JBEQAH010000104.1:0-6790 GCA_041640435.1 bacterium
AACGAGCCGGCCACCTTCGACCTGTTCGTCCGCGCCCTCCCGCCCCGCCGGGCCTTCCTCCTGAACGCGGGCCTGGAGAGCGTGCTGGAGTACCTGGAGGGGCTCCACTTCTCCCCGGAGGCGCTGGACTACCTGCGCAGCCTGGGCCTGTTCGACGAGGAGTTCCTGGACTATCTCAGGCACTTCCGGTTTACGGGGGACGTCCGGGCGCTCCCGGAGGGAGAGGTGTTCTTCCCCCCGGAGCCCGTCCTGCAGATCACCGCGCCCCGCATCGAAGCCCAGATCGTGGAGACGTTTCTGCTCAACCAGGTGAACTTTCAGGTGATGGTGGCCAGCAAGGCCGCTCGAGTGGTGCTGGCTGCCCACGGACGCCCCGTGGTGGACTTCAGCCCCCGGCGGGACCACGGCGTGGACGCGGCGCTGAAGGCCGCCCGCAGCAGCTACCTGGCGGGGTGCGCAGGGACGTCCAACGTGCTGGCGGGCATGCTGTACGGGATCCCCGTGTACGGCACCATGGCTCACTCGTACGTGATGTCGTTTGACAGCGAGCTGGAAGCCTTCCGCGCGTACGCGCGCCACTTCCCGGACCAGTGCGTGCTGCTGATCGACACGTACGACACGCTGCAGGGAGCCCGGCTGGCCGCGCAGGTGGCGGGCGAGCTGCGGCAGGCGGGCCACCGGCTGCGGGGGGTGCGCATCGACAGCGGGGACCTGCTGGAGCTCAGCCGCCAGGTCCGCCGGATCCTGGACGAAGCCGGCCACCCGGAGGTGCAGATCCTGGCCAGCGGGGACCTCAACGAGGACCGCATCGCGGAGCTGGTGGCCTCGCGGGCTCCCATCGACGCCTTCGGGGTGGGGACCGAGATGGGGACGTCCTACGACGCCCCGGCCCTGGGCGGCGTGTACAAGCTGGTGGAGGACCAGAGTGGCTACCGCATCAAACGGAGCACCGGGAAAGCCACCCTGCCGGGCCGCAAACAGGTGTGGCGCATCTACCGCGACGGGGTGTTGCACGAAGACGTGATCGCGCTGGCGGACGAGCCCGGACCACCGGGAGCCGAGCCCCTGCTGGTAGAGGCGATGGTCGGTGGAGTTCGCTCCGTCCGGGAGACCCTGGGGGAGGCCCGGGAGAGGGGCGCCCGCCGCCTCCGGAGCCTGCCGGAATCCCTCCGGGATCTGGACGGCGGAAGCTACCCGGTGCGCCTCAGCCCCCGGCTGGAGGCCCTGTTCCACCGCATGGTCTCCTCCTAGACTGGGCGCTGAGGAGTGGGTCCTGGTTCTCAGTTGAAGCTGACCCGCACCCGGTCTCCGTTCTGGGGATAGTACCGGAGGAACTCCCCCACATTCATCTCTCGGTCGTTGACCCACACGCGGAGCCGGCCGGGTCGCTGCCCGCAGCGGTCGCCGTCGCGGAATTGCCGGCCGTCCGGCAGCACCAGAACCCCCTCGCTGAGTGAGACCCCGATGGACCGGAAGAACGTCTCCAGGGTTGCGGCCCGCCCTTCCTCGTCGGTCTCCGGGTGCACGTGGATGAGCCCGTCCCCGTGCGTGTGCACGTTTCCGGGGCTGGGCGGGAACCCGAGGGCACGGCCGCACACCTCCACCGAGAAGGGCGCGTGCCAGTGCGCCCCCACCCGCGGGTAGGGAGGCCGGTGGAGGATGCCGTACGCCACCACCGCCACGCCCAGCACCACGATCCCACCGAAGAACCAGGGCCACAGGCGGTCGTGCAGCCGGCGGGCGGGCTCGGCGGCTGCTTTCCGCGCTCTGCGTTTGGACGCCATCTCCTCCCTCAACGCGCTAGACTGGATAACCCATGCTCTGCAACGCCAGGCGACCCTCGTCCGTGAGCCGCTCGGGGGTCCACGGGGGCGAGAACACGATTTCCACCTCCACCTCCTCCACACCCGGGAGCTGGCCCACCTTCGACCGGATCTCCTCGGCGAGCACCGGCCCGATGGGGCAGCCCAGGGCGGTGAGGGTCATCTGGACCTTCACCTTGCCATCCTCCTGGGACAGGTCGTAGATCAGCCCCAGGTCCCAGATGTTCACCGGGATCTCCGGGTCGTAGCAGGTCTTGAGGACCTCGACGATCTCTTCCCGCGTAGCCATGGTCACCACCCGATGGATCTCTGTGTGGGACCGCCACGGTGCGGCGAGCCCACCGGCAAGATATCATCGGTACGTGCGCCGGTTCCACCAGACGAGCGGGGTCGTGCTGGGGTACGACGAGGCGGCCTTCCCCCGCGCCGGTGTCCAGGCTCTGCGGGAGGCATGGCGGGCGCGGCTCCCCGCGCGCACCATGCCGTTCCTGCGGGCGGACCAGGCGGCGCCCGCCGCCCTGCTGGTGAGTTTCGGTACCTTCCCTGACTTCGGTGCCCTGGCTGCACTGGCCCGGCGGCTGCAGTCGGAGGAGTTCGCCCCCGCCCGCTGGGCGGTGGTGGAGCTGTTCAAAGAGTCCCACAAGAAGCCCGTGGAGTTCCAGTTCCGGTGCGACGTGGGGGGAGCCATCCTCCGGGGGCGCTTCGTACCCGCCGAACCCGCGGAGCTGAACGCGGCCCTGTGCGGCCTGGAACCCCTCGCCACGGAGCTCTCCCGGGTCGGGCTGCCGGAGCGAGCGAGCCTTGTGGAAGCGCGCTACCAGGAGGGTCGCTGGGCGGTGGAGCGGGCGCACGGGTTCGACCGTGCCTCAGGGCGCCTTTGCACCTTCCGGCTGGTGACCGGGGCGTGGTGTGAGGAGGAACGGTGACCGCTCGCACCCGCCTCGTGCTTTTGTTCACGCTGGTGCTCCTGCTGGTGGTTTTGCCCACCCTGGCGCGCTGGTACACGGAGTACCTGTGGTTCGTGGAGCTCGGCTACCCGCGCGTCTTCTGGGTCCCGGCACTCTCCCGGGCGCTGCTGTTCGCGTTTACCGCCTCGGTGGTCTTTGCCCTCCTGTACCCCAACCTCCGGCTGGCGCTCGCGAGCCTGCCCGCGCCCTCCGTAGTGGAGATCCGTCTCGATGGGGCCAGGGTGCAGCGCCGGCCGCGCGTCCAGCGGTGGCTGTTCGTGGGCACGCTTGCGGTGGCGGCGCTCGCGGGCGCGGCCAGCACCGACCGGTGGGTGGCTTTCCAGCAGTTCCTCCACGCCGTTCCCGCGGGCGAGCGCGACCCGGTCTTCGGCCTCGATGTGTCCTTCTACCTCTTCCGACTTCCCTTCCTGCGGTTCCTGGAGGAGGTGGTGTGGGGCTGGGGCGTGGTGGCCTTCCTCGGCGCCCTGGTCCTGTACGCGCTGGCGGGAGGTGCGCGGGCCTGGCGGCTCTGGTCCCGTCCCCGCGTGCACCTGTCGGTGATGGCCGGGCTGCTGCTGCTGGTGCGGGCCGCTGGCTTCCGCCTAGACGCTTACGAGCTTTTGACCTCCCAGCGGGGACTTGTGTTCGGCATCACCTACGCCGACGCCCACGCGCGGCTACCGGCGCTGAACATTCTCGCGGTCCTGGCGCTGGGGTGCGCGGGTCTGCTGTTCGCGAACGCGTGGCTCAGGACGTTGCGGCTCGCCGTGGGGATCGTGGTCTTCGCGGCCGCGGCGTGGGTCGTGGGTGTGGGACTCCTCCCCACGGTGGTGCAGCAGCTCGTGGTGGCACCCGCGGAACTCAGCCGCGAAACTCCCTACCTGCGCATGCACATCGAGTCCACCCTGCGGGCCTACGGCCTGCACCGCGTAAAAAACGTCCCGTTTGAACCCACGGAGCGACTGGACGCCGGCGCTCTGGAGCGCCACCGGAATACCCTGGAGAACGTGCGCCTGTGGGACTACCGCCCGCTGCTGGAGACCTACCGGCAGCTGCAATCCTTGCGGGCGTACTACGTGTTCTCCGACGTGGACATCGACCGCTACCGGATCGCGGGCCGTCAGCAGCAGCTCATGCTGGCGGCGCGGGAGCTGGACCTGGACCGCCTGCCGCCGCAGGCTCGGACGTGGGTGAACCGCCACCTGGTCTACACGCACGGCTACGGCGTGGTGGCTAGCCCGGTCCACCGCGTGTCCGAAGAGGGGCTACCCGAGCTGTGGCTCAAGGATATCCCGCCGCGGGCGGAGGTTCCCGAGCTGCGCGTGGACCGTCCCGAGATCTACTTTGGCGAACTCACCCGCGACTACGCCATCGTCGGCACCCGGATCCAGGAGTTCGACTATCCCAGGGGGGACGAGAACGTCACCACCCGCTACCGGGGAGAGGCGGGCGTGCCACTCGGCGGCTGGCTCCGGCGCCTGGCGTTCGCCCTCCGCTTCGGGGAGCCCCGGATCCTCCTGTCCACAGACCTCACGCCCGCCAGCCGCATCCTGTTCCACCGGGCGATCCCCGACCGCGTGCGGCGCCTGGCTCCCTTCCTGCGGTACGACCGGGACCCCTACGTGGTGGTCTCCGAGGGCCGTCTGTTCTGGATCGTGGACGCGTACACGGTGAGCGACCGCTACCCCTACGCGCAGCCCGCGGGATCCTTCAACTACATCCGCAACGCGGTGAAGGCGGTGGTGGACGCCTACCACGGGACGGTCCGCTTCTACGTCTCCGACCCCACGGACCCCGTGGTGGGGGTCTACCAGCGCATGTTCCCGGGCCTGTTCCGACCCCTGGCCGAGCTGCCCCCACCTCTGGCGGCACACCTCCGGTACCCCGTGGACCTGTTTGCCGTCCAGGCCGAGGTGTACGCCACCTACCACATGCGGGACCCCCGGGTGTTCTACAACCGAGAGGACGTGTGGGCGGTGGCGCAGGAGGTGTTCGCGGACCGGCCCCAGCCGGTGGAGCCGTACTACGTCACGTTGCGGCTGCCGGAGGCAGCGGCTCCGGAGGAGGAATTCGTCCTGATCCTGCCCATGACGCCCCAGCGGCGGGACAACATGGTGGCGTGGCTCGCCGCCCGCAACGACCTGCCCTTCCTCGGGGAGCTGCAGGTGTTCCAGTTCCCGAAGGACCGCGTGATCTTCGGACCCATGCAGGTGGAGTCCCGGATCAACCAGGACCCCCTCATCAGCCAGCAACTCACCCTGTGGAACCAGCAGGGCTCGCGGGTGATCCGCGGCAACCTCATCGTCCTCCCCGTGGGTCGCAGCCTGCTTTACGTGGAGCCCATCTTCCTGCAGGCCGAGCGCAGCCAGCTCCCCGAGCTGCGGCGCGTGGTGGTCGCCCACGGCCCGCGGGTGGCCATGGCCCCGACTCTGGACGAGGCTTTGAGGCAGGTGGTCAGGGCCTCCCCCTCCGCGGCGCCCTCCCGGCCGGCGGGCCGCCCCGAGTTGCTGGAGGAGGCGCTGCGGCGGTACCGGCGCGCGCAGGCGTTGCTGCGCCAGGGCGACCTGGCGGGGTTCCAGCGGGAGCTGGACGCCCTGGGCCGCCTGCTGGAGCAGCTGGCGGCCCCCTCCCCGCGGCCGTAGAGAAGCAAAGAGGGGAGAGGCGGCACCTCTCCCCTCACAGCACTCCCGGCAGCGACCTACTCTCCCGCGCCGTTGCCAGCGCAGTACCATCGGCCCTGGAGGGCTTAACTTCCGTGTTCGGGATGGGAACGGGTGTGGCCCCTCCGGCATTGCCACCGGGAACTCTTAGGAACGCCGGAAGCAGGCAGTCTCAACGGACGTTGCCTTGACAGAACCGCGACTGCCTCCAGCGCCTGAAACCTCCGCACGCGATCACCGAAGCTCTTTGAAGCTCCTCCCAGCTACCCCCGAGGGGGATCCCTTCAAGCCCTCGGCCGATTAGTACCGGTCGGCTCCACGCGTTGCCGCGCTTCCACCTCCGGCCTATCAACCAGGTAGTCTCCCTGGGGCCTTACCCGGTTTGCCCGGTGGGTGGCCTCATCTTGGGGCGTGCTTCGCGCTTAGATGCTTTCAGCGCTTATCACCACCGCACATGGCTACCCGGCGCGTGCCGCTGGCGCGACAACCGGTACACCAGAGGTGCGTCCACTCCGGTCCTCTCGTACTAGGAGCAGCCCCCCTCAAGCCACCTGCGCCCGCAGTGGATAGGGACCGACCTGTCTCACGACGGTCTGAACCCAGCTCACGTACCCCTTTAATGGGCGAACAGCCCAACCCTTGGGAGGTACTGCCCCCCCAGGATGGGATGAGCCGACATCGAGGTGCCAAACCTCCCCGTCGATGTGGACTCTTGGGGGAGATCAGCCTGTTATCCCCGGGGTAGCTTTTATCCGTTAAGCCACGGCGCTTCCACTTGCCGCCGTAGGATCACTAGGCCCGGCTTTCGCCCCTGCTCGACTTGTGGGTCTCGCAGTCAAGCCCCCTTATGCCCTTGCACTCGGCGCACGGTTTCCAACCGTGCTGAGGGGACCTTTGGGCGCCTCCGTTACCCTTTAGGAGGCGACCGCCCCAGTCAAACTGCCCACCTGACACTGTCCCAGAGCCCGGTCTAGGGCCCCGGTTAGGACGTAGTCCTGACAAGGGTGGTATTCCAAGGGCGGCTCCACGGGAGCTGGCGCCCCCGCTTCCCAGCCTCCCACCTATCCTATACATGCCAAAACCACATCCAGGATCAGGCTGCAGTAAAGCTCCACGGGGTCTTTCCGTCCAGCTGCGGGTAACCCGTATCTTCACGGGTGGTACACCTTCGCCGAGCCCCTCCTCGAGACAGCGCCCAAGTCGTTACGCCTTTCGTGCAGGTCGGAACTTACCCGACAAGGAATTTCGCTCAGGTTCCCCCTGTGTTTCCACAGGGCCTGGACTCTCTCTTAGGCGACCGCTCGCCCATCCGCGCGACGACGGAGCGAATCCGCTCCAGGCCATCGGGCGTCAGGTGCGC
>JBEQAH010000105.1:0-6767 GCA_041640435.1 bacterium
GCCGTGATGCCGGGCTGGATCCGTGGCTGGGCCTGCTGGCGGGCGCTCTGGCCGCCTGTGCGGGGGGTCTGCTGGTGGGGCTGCCCGCGGCCCGCACCCGTGGCTACTACTACTCGTTGGTGACCATCGCCTTCGGCATCGTGACCTACCTGGGCCTTGTGAACCTGCCCGCTGTGGGCGGTCCGTCCGGGTTGGGGCGCATCCCACCCTTGTCGGTCTTCGGCGCGCCGCTTCGCAACCCTGTCTCCCTAGCAGGCCTTTCCCTGCCGGGGCAGGCGCTGTCCTTTTACCTCACGGCTATCCTCCTGGGGGTCGCCGTGTGGGCCGCGCGGCGCATGCACCGGTCGGAGGCGGGGCTGGTGTGGAACGCGTTGCGGGAGGACGAGGTGGCGACCCGTTCCCTCGGGCTCGACGTCACCCAGGCGAAGCTGTGGGCCATGGGGTTCGGGACGTTCCTCGGCGGCCTGGCGGGTGCGCTGTACGGCCACACGGTGGGGTTCATCGCGCCGGACAACTTCACGTTCCTGCATTCGGTGATGCTGGTGAGCATGGTGATCCTGGGGGGGGCGGACAACGTGGCCGGCGTGGTGGTGGGCGCTGTGGTGCTGACCATCATTCCGGAGAAATTCCGGGCTTTCCAGGACTACCGCCTGCTGCTGTACGGTGCGGTGCTCCTGGCCATGCTGCACGTGCGGCCCCAGGGGTTGCTGCCGAGGGGCGTGCGCAGGTACGCTTCCGTCCCCCGGCCGCCCGAGGCGCCAGGATCGGAGAGACCCGTTGAAGCAGGAGCCGTTGCTGTCCGCTGAGGACCTGGCCATCCGGTTCGGGGGGTTGTCCGCGCTGGATGGTGTTTGTCTGCGAGTCGACCGGGGAGAGGTGGTGGCGGTGATCGGCCCCAACGGCTCCGGTAAGACGACGCTGTTCAACGTGGTCACGGGGATCTATCGACCCCACAGGGGCAAGGTGGTTCTCAAAGGAGAGGACGTGACGGGGCTTCCGGCCCACTTGGTGGCCCGGCGTGGGGTGGCCCGGACCTTCCAAACGAGCCGCCTGTTCCTCGATCTCTCCGTCCTGGACAACGTCCTGTTGGGCTGCGTGGGCCGCCAGAGGCCTCGTTGGCTGGAGCCACTCCTGTGGCCGCGCTTGTCAGAGCGGCGGCTGCGCGAGCTGGCAGAGCGGGCGTTGGCTCTCCTCGCCGAGGTGAGCCCTGAACTCCTGGCACGGTGCTACCGTCCGGCCCGGGAGCTCACCCTGGCGGAGCGGCGTCGGCTCGAGCTGTGCCGGGCGCTCGGGAGCGATCCGGATCTGTTGCTGCTGGACGAGCCGTCCGCGGGCATGGACGCGCGGGAGACCCGGGCCCTCATGGAGGAAGTGCGGGCGCTGCGGGCCCGGCGGCCTGACCTGGGCATCGTCCTCATCGAGCATGACATGAAAGTGGTGCGGGGCCTGGCGGACCGGGTAGTGGCGCTGAACTACGGCCGGAGGATCGCGGAGGGCACGTTCGAGGAGGTCGCGGCGAGTCCTGAGGTCCGGGAGGCGTACCTCGGCGCATGAGGCCGCTGCTGGAGCTTCGAGAGGTGTCCGCGTGGTACGGGGCGGTGCGTGCCCTGCACGGGGTATCGCTGCACGTCCACGAGGGCGAGGTGGTGTGCTTGCTGGGAGCCAACGGCGCTGGCAAGACCACCACCGTGCGATGCGTGGTTGGAGTGCTGCGGCCGAGCGCAGGGGAGGTTTGGCTCGCTGGCCAGCGGGTGGATGGATGGCCACCGGCGCGGGTTGTACGCTGGGGCGTGGGGGTGGTCCCGGAAGGCCGACGGCTGTTCCCGAAGATGACCGTGGAGGAGAATTTGCGGATGGGCGCCCTGCACGTGAGATCCGAGGAGCGGGTGCGACGGGGTCTGGAGCAGGTCTACGACCTGTTCCCCGTGCTGCGGGAGCGGCGGGCGCAGCTGGCGGGCACGCTCTCCGGCGGTGAGCAGTCCATGGTGGCCATCGGCCGCGGGCTCGTCGCCTCACCCCGGCTGCTCCTGTTAGACGAGCCCTCGCTGGGCCTGTCTCCGCGTCTGGCGAACCAGCTATTTGAGGCGGTGCAGTACATCGCGCGACAGGGGACCACCGTGTTGCTCGTGGAGCAGAACGCCGCCCGCGCCCTCGCGGTGTCCTCTCGGGGCTACGTGCTGGAGAAGGGCCGGGTGGTGGCGGAAGGATCGTCTTCGGAACTGGCACGCAGTGCCGCACTCCAGGCGGCGTACCTTCAGGTGTGAGGGGAGGTGACGACGTGGCGGTGCAGGTCCGGGAGCGGCTGTTCATCGGCGGCCACTGGGTGGGCGGGGGCGACCCCGTGGAGGTGCGCAACAAGTACACGGGGGAGGTCCTGGCGACGCTGCCGACCGCTCGGCGGGAGGACGTGGACGCAGCGGTGGGGGCGGCCAGTATGGCCGCGGAGCGCATGGCGGAGCTCCCCGCCCACCGCAGGGCGGAGATCCTAGCCCGCGTGGCCGCGACGCTGCGGGCCCGCCGGGAAGAGGTGGCGCGCCTGATCGCGGCAGAGGCAGGCAAGGCGCTGAAGTACGCGAGGGTGGAGGTGGACCGGGCCATCAACACTTTTACCGTGGCCGCTGAGGAGGCCAAGCGGATCCACGGCGAGACGGTCCCGCTGGACGCGGTGCCGCAGGGGGAAGGGTACTTTGGATTCTACGTCCGGCGTCCGGTGGGGGTCGTGGCGGCCATCACGCCGTTCAACTTTCCGCTGAACCTGGTCGCCCACAAGGTGGCACCCGCCATCGCCGCGGGGAATGCGGTGGTGCTGAAACCCGCGACCAGCACGCCGCTTACGGCCGTGGTCTTGTGCGAGATCCTGGAGGAGGTAGGGCTCCCCGCGGGCGGGATCAACCTGGTGGTGGGACCGGGAGGCACCGTGGGGGAGTGGCTGGTCAGCGACGAGCGGGTTGCCAAGGTTACCTTCACGGGCAGCACGGACGTGGCCCGACGGATCACGGAGTGCGCGGGGATTAAGAAGGTCACCTTCGAGCTGGGGAACACCTCGCCCGTCATCGTGGCCCCGGACGCGAACCTCGACGACGTGGCCCGCCGGTGCGCCGTGGGCGCCTACTACAACTCCGGCCAGGTTTGCCTGTCCGTGCAGCGCGTGTACGCGCAGCAGAAGGTGTACGAGCCCTTTGTGGAGCGTTTCGTGGAGGCTGCGGAGTCCATGGTGGTGGGCGATCCCTTGGACGAGCGGGTGGACGTGGGCCCCATGATCGACGAGCGGGAGGCAGTGCGGATCGAGGGGTGGGTCCGGGAGGCGGTCGAAGGAGGTGCCCGGGTCCTCACGGGCGGCCGGCGGGAAGGCCCGGTGTACTGGCCCACGGTGCTCGCGGGCGTGCATCCGGAGATGAAGGTGGTGGCGCAGGAGGCGTTTGCGCCCGTGGCCTCCGTGATCCCCTACGACGACTTCGAGGAGGCGTTGCGCGCTGCGGACCGGACGGCCTACGGGCTGCAGGCAGCCATCTTCACGCGGGATCTGGGCCGCTTGTTCCAGGCCATCCGGCACCTGAACTTCGGCGGGATCATCGTCAACGACGTGCCGACGTTCCGGGTGGACCACATGCCGTACGGCGGAAACCGCCAGAGCGGTGTGGGCCGCGAGGGCGTGCGGTTCGCCATCGAGGAGATGACCAACATCCAGATGGTGGCCATCCGGGTGGCCGGCCTGTAGGGTGGGAGGCGGAGTCCGACCCAAACCGCATCGGGGATTTGACCGAAGCGCTTGGTGGAGACGAGGGGATTCGAACCCCCGACCCCCTGGTTGCAAACCAGGTGCTCTCCCGCTGAGCTACGTCCCCACGGAGCGTCGGAGACCCGCCCGTCTCGGCAATGCCATCTGCGCCCGCAGGGCATCCTGGCCAGGAGCGCGCCTTTCAGCCGGCGCATGGTCGAGGCGTGCGCCACCGGGCCCCGTAGAATTCTACCGCAGGTGACCTGGGTGTGGGGTGGTGACCCCGCGGGCGCAGCCAGGGCCGGCGGCCCTGTCACCGGAACTTGATGCTGGTGACCTTCGGCTGCAGGAAGTACAGGAGGTAGTCTGGCCCGCCCACCTTGGCGTCCGTCCCGCTCATGTTGAAGCCCCCGAAGGGGTGCACGCCGACCAGGGCCCCGGTGCACTTCCGGTTGATGTACAGGTTCCCGCAGTGGAACTCGGCCCGAGCCTTCGCAATCCGCTCGGGGTCGCGGGTGAAAACCGCACCCGTGAGCCCGTACTCCGTGCCGTTGGCGATCTCCAGGGCGTGCTCGAAATCCCGCGCCCGGATCACCGCCACCACCGGCCCGAAGATCTCCTCCTGGGCGATGCGGGCGCGCGGGTCCACGTCCGCGAACACCGTGGGCTGGATGTAGTAGCCGTCTCCGTCCGCAGGCTCTCCGCCCGAGAGGAGCCGGCCCTCGCGCTTGCCCACCTCGATGTAGTCCAGGATGGTCCGGTAGGCGCGCTCGTTGATGACCGGGCCTGCAGGGTAGTTGTCCTTTGCGGGTCCCACCTCCAGGGCCCGCACCCGCTCCACGAAGGCCTCCAGGACCTGCGGGTAGACCTTGTCGGTGACCACCAGCCGCGAGCCCGCGGAGCACTTCTGACCCTGGTACCCGTAGCCCGAGACCACCGCGGCGGCCACCGCCTCCTCCAGGTCCGCGTCCTCCGCCACCACCACGGCGTTCTTCCCGCCCATCTCGGCAATCACGCGCTTGAGCCAGATCTGTCCGGGCTGTACCTTGGCCGCCTGTTCGTAGATCCGGCAACCCACCTCCCTCGAGCCTGTGAAGGCGACCATACGGACGCGCGGGTGGGTCACGAGACCATCCCCCACCACGGAGCCGGATCCGGGCACCACGTTGAGGACACCGGGCGGCAGGCCAGCCTGCTCCATGACCTCCAGGAACGTGTAGGCGGTGGCGGGCGCGTCGCTGCTGGGCTTGAGCACAACGGTGTTGCCGGCGGCGATGGCGCCCAGGGCCATCCCCATGGGGATGGCCAGCGGGAAGTTCCACGGCGGGATCACCGCCACCACGCCCAGGGGCTCATAGGAGTAATGCGAGACCTCCTGGGGGTGCGGGGTCGTGGCTCTGCCTTCTGCGTAGCGCAGGATCTCGCGGGCGAAGTACTCCAGGTGGTCGATGGCTTCCGCTACGTCCGCGTCCGCCTCCGCCCAGTTCTTCCCTACCTCCAGGACCATCCAGGCCGCGGCCTCCAACTTGCGGCGGCGCAACAGCTCCGCGGCCCGGAGGAACAAGCCGGCCTTCTCTTCCGGAGGCACGCGCTTCCACGTGGGGAACGCGCGCCACGCGGCGTCCACAGCACGGTCCACCAGCTCCGGGGTGGCCTTGGGCGCCCGGGCCACCACCTCGTCCTTCTTGGACGGGTTGCGGGACTCGAAAGTGTCCGCGACGGAGATCCTTTGGCCTCCGATCACTACGGGAAGCTGCGAGCCCAGCCGGGCCTCCACCGCGGCGATGGCCTGGCGCATCGCTTGGCGGTTGGGTTCCAGGCTGAAGTCGGTAAAGGGCTCGTTCCGAAACTCAAGGAGCGCCACGGGTCACCTCCGGATCGCCTCGCGGCCCCATTATAGCCCTCGCAACCCCGGCGGGAGGATCATAGGGGCGTGGCCGCACGGGTGGTGGTGCTCGGAGGAGGCTTTGGCGGGCTGTTCACCGCCCTCGCCGCATCCCGCTGGCTTCGGGATCGGGCGCGGGTGGTCCTCGTGGACCGCAACGAGTTCTTCCTGTTCACGCCGCTCCTGTACGACGTGGTGACCGGCCGGCTGAGCCCCCATCACGTGGCGCGCCCCTTGCGCCGCCTGCTGCCGCGGTCCGTGGAGTTCCTCCAGGCCGAGGTGGACGAGGTGGACTTGGATCGGCGTACCGTGCGGACGAACCGAGGCGAGCTGTCCTACGACTTCCTGGTGCTGGCGCTGGGTGCGGTGCCGAATTTCTACGGGATCTGTGGGGCTCAGGAGCACGCGCTGCCGTTCAAGGGGCTCGGGGACGCGCTGCACCTGCGGCGCCGGGTGCTCGAGCACCTGGCCCGACAGGAACGCGGCGTCCTGCGCTTGGCGCTCGTGGGCGCGGGTTGCACGGGTGTGGAGCTGTCGGTAGGCCTGCACGACTGGACTCGGCGGCTCGGAAGGGTCCGCATTGCTCTCCTGGAGGCGATGCCGCAGCTGCTGTGTCCCAGGGACCCCCGCCTGATGCGGGCCACGGTGGAGGCCTTGCGCTCCCGCGACATCGAAGTGCGCCTTGGGACCTCGGTGGGGGAAGTCCGGGAGGACGGCGTGGTCACTGGGCCCGGGGAAGCTCAGGAGCTCGTGCCCGCGGACCTGGTGGTGTGGACCGCCGGAGTTCAGGCGAACCCGCTGGTCCGGCAGCTTCCTGTGGACCTGGCGCCCGGAGGCCGTGTGCGCGTAAGCCCCACGCTGCAGCTGCCGTCGTTCCCCGAGGTGGTGGCGTTGGGTGACCTGGCCGCTTTCCCCGACCCGACCGGCGGATTCCTGCCAGCCACCGCACAGGTGGCCGTACAGCAGGCCGCCGCAGCCGCGAAGGCGCTGCGGGCGCTGGTGGACGGGCGAGCACCGGACCCCTTCCGATACCGGCCGAAGGGCGAGGTGTTGGGACTCGGCCGCATGGGCGCGGTGGCTGAAGTCTTCGGCCTGCGCCTCGTGGGGCTGCCCGCATGGCTTCTGGTGAGCCTGGTGCACTTGGTGCGGCTGCCGGACTGGGGA
>JBEQAH010000106.1:0-6754 GCA_041640435.1 bacterium
TGCGCCTCCCCCCGGTACCCTACGACGACTACGTGGCGGTCCTCCTCGCGGAGCGGTTCCTAAAAGGGAAACTTTAAGGTTTGACAGGGTCCAGCGAGGCTCCATAGAATTGCTTCTAGGATAGCTCGCAGTGTTCCCTGTTCGAATTTGGCGGGCGGCGCCCCAACCCGAGGCCGGGAAAGGGGGTGTCGGAGAAGTTCAGAGCGGGCCACCAGGGAGGGGTGATTCGCCGGCCGCTAGACCGGGCGGAGTCGAGGGAGCGGCGAGATAACCAAGGGAACTCGCAAAAGCCCCCAACGACGCCCGGAGATCACGAATCAGGGGGTACGAGAATGAAGACGAGGAACGTTGCACTCAGCGTCGCACTCGCCCTCGTCCTGGCCCTGGTCGCCCCGGTTCTCGGTCAGCCCTTCGCGGACGTGCCCACGAACCACTGGGCGTACGACGCCATCGCGGAGCTGGCGGCCAAGGGCCTCGTTGAGGGGTATCCGGACGGGACGTTCAAGGGCAACCAGCCCATGACGCGTTACGAGATGGCCATGATCGTGGCTCGGATCATCGCCCGCATCGAGGCCATCCCCACCCCACCGCCGCCGGAAGTCCGCCGGGCGGACCTGGACGCGGTGCGCCGGGATCTGACCGCGGCGACGAACCGCATCGCCGCCTCCGAGCGGACCATCGCGACCCTGCAGCGCCTGGTGAACGAGTTCCGGGCGGAGCTGCAGGCCCTGGGCGTGCGGGTCACGGCCCTGGAGGAAGAACTGGCAGCCCTGCGTGCGCGCCTGGACAACACCCGAATCTCCGGGTTGTTTGATGCTTTGTATATCTCACCTGTAACTCCGCAGGCTACGCTTGGATCGCCATTAATCGGATATAACCCTCCGGGCGGTTTCGGTGCGGCAGACTTGTGGCCTCGTATCCGCTTGACCTACACCGGAACCGTGGCTCCTGGAATCTCTGTGACCCTCCGGTCGCGGTATTTTTCAGCTGTCGGACTCGCCAACGCGGTTGACTTTGACCGCGCGTACCTTACCGTTAACGACCTATTTGGCGTTGAGGGCCTGTGGTTCAGGGCTGGTCGGGATGTTATTACCCTGGGGCCAGTTGGTCTGCTTCTCGATGAGGGCAATGGGAACGACCGCCGTACCGGTGCGTACGCGCGCTTCACCCTGGCTCCGTTCACACTGTTTGGTTTTGTGCAGTGGGCGGACGCGGCTCAGGCGAACGCTGCCACGGTGCTGGGAGGACGGCTAAGCCTGACACTCCTGCCCGGCTGGACCCTTGGAGTGAACTATCGTGTGGATCAGCTGAATGGAGCGGCCGCGGCACTCACTCCGCAAGCTGGACCTCAGGAAGGGAGCGGTTGGAGCGCGGACCTTTCAGCGGCTTTGCTAGATGGGTTGACGGCGGTTCTTGAGTACGCCTCCTACGACAACAGGACGATACCGAATACCGGAGCGTACTGGATTGGTAGACTTAACATCGAGCTGGCGAAGCTGCTAGGAGTTGAGGCCTTGTCGCCAAAGGTGAGTCTCTGGTACAAAGACTTTGACCCCCTCGTGATCCCCAGGCCTCGTGCGAACCTGCGCTCGCCGGACTTCTATCCGCTGTTCGCCTATACGCCGGACCTTCGGGCTTGGGGCGCCCGGCTCGACCTCCAGCTTCTGGAGAACGTGAAGGGCTGGGCGCTCGGAGAGTGGGGCAACTTCAAGACTCCCCTTGGCCCCCCGCTCAGCGGGGACTCGTGGAACCTGTTTGAAGCGGGGTTGACGTGGACTTTGGCTCCAAAGCTTGATGTGACGGTGTTTTACACGACCGCGTCCGCCGGTGGCACGAACATAAGCCAGATGTGGGGCTTGTACGCGGCCACGAGCTGGTGACGCGCGCACGGTGATCCGAGCTGCGCCCCCGGGGGGACCCCCTGGGGGCGTAGCTTCTAAAACCGCGTCCCAGTCCCTGCGCTTTAACGTCCCGACGTTGTAGGAGGAGTTGACGGAAAAAGCCTCCTGTTGCTAACCTAAAAAAGACCTTTAAGTCGGTCCAGCGAGGCCGGCAAGGGTAATAGAAGCACCAGTCGGCCTTCCTTGCCGGTGGCGGGAAGGCTTTTTTATGGTCTCCGGCCCTGGCCTCGGACCGACCCGGGGAGGGGGTACGTTGAGCATCCTGCGCGGGCACCTCCTGGGTTTGGAACCCCTCACTTCCGCCCAAATCCTCGCCCTGCTGGAACTTGCGGAGGAGGCCGACCGGGGGCACCTCCCTGCGGATGCGCTGCGGGGCCGGGTGGTGGCCAACGTGTTCTACGAGCCCAGCACCCGCACCCGCACCTCCTTTGAGCTCGCCGCGCGGCGGCTGGGCGCGACGGTCGTGAACTTCGACCCCGAGCGGAGCTCCGTCCAGAAGGGCGAGTCTCTCCTCGACACCATCCTCACGCTGGAGGCGCTGGGCGCAGATGCCGTGGTCCTTCGCCATCCGTGTAGCGGCGCTGCGCACCAGCTGAGCCGATCCGTGCGCTGCAGCGTGGTGAACGCCGGGGACGGGATGCACGAGCACCCCACCCAGGCTCTGGTTGACCTGTTCACCCTCCGCAGGACGTTCGGCCGCATCGCGGGGCTGCGGGTGGTGATCGTGGGTGATGTGCTGCACAGCCGCGTGGCGCGTTCGGCCTGGTGGGGTCTGTCGAAGCTGGGCGCAGAAGTGGTGTTCTGCGGTCCCCCACCACTTGTGCCCGCGGAGTTCGAACGGCTGGGGGCCAGGGTGTGCCACCGGCTGGAGGAGGCGCTCGTGGACGCAGACGTGGTGATGGCGCTTCGCATGCAGACCGAAAGGCAGCTGGCGGAGTCCGCCAACCTGGCAGAGTACCATCGGTTCTATGGCCTCACCCCAGAGCGCTTGCAGCAGCTGGCTCCTGCCGCAGTCGTCATGCACCCCGGTCCTGCGAACTTGGGCGCCGAGGTGACCCCCGCCACGGCCTACGGGGAGCGTTCCCTGATCCTGGACCAGGTAAGGAACGGGGTGAGCGTGCGGTCGGCGGTCCTGTACGACCTTCTAGTAGAGCAAGCCGAGCCCGCGGCACCAAAGCCGCTACAGACCCAACACCTGGCCCTTTCCGGATCGGGGAGGCTGTGATGCGGGAATCTCAGGTCCTGGACCGGGCAGGGGTCGAGGGTCTGCTGGTGTTGAAGGATGCCCGCGTGCTCGACCCTTCCTGCGGGCTGGATGTCCGGGGGGACGTTTGGGTCGAACGCGGCTTCATCTCAGCCGTCATCCCCAAGACGGCCTCGGCGGCCGCAGACCCCGAAGGGGCTGTGGTGGTGGACCTGTCGGGCCTTGCTGTGGCCCCGGGGCTTGTGGACATCCACGTCCACCTCCGCCAGCCCGGACAGACGCACAAAGAAGACATCAACTCCGGAACGCTGGCAGCAGCCCGCGGCGGGGTCGCGGCGGTGGTGTGCATGGCCAACACCAGCCCGCCCCTCGACAACCCCACGGCGCTGGTCGCAATACGGGAGTGGGCCCGCGGCGCAAGCGCGAGAGTCTACCCTGTGGGCGCTGTCACCCTGGGCCTCGAGGGCCGCGAGCTGAGCCCGTTGGCTTCTCTGGCTGCAGCGGGTGCGGTGGCGTTCTCCGACGACGGCCGGTGGGTTCAGGACGGCGGGCTGCTGCGGCGGGCGCTTTTGTACGCGAAGAGCCTGGGGGTTCCCGTGCTGCAGCACTGCGAAGACCCCGCACTCTCTGCGGGCGGAGTGGTTCACGAGGGTGAGGTGAGCGTCCGGCTGGGGTTGCGGGGGATCCCCCGCAGCGCGGAGGAAGCGGCGCTCGCGAGGGACCTGGTTCTGGCCGAGGAGACTGGTGCTCACCTGCACGTGCAGCACGTGAGCACCGCAGGCTCCGCGCAGCTCATCCGTCGGGCAAAAGAGCGGGGTGTCCCGGTCACCGCGGAGGTCACCCCGCACCACCTCACCCTGACCGACGAGGCGCTGGAGAACTACGATCCCGACTTCAAGGTGAACCCACCCCTCCGGGGTGCCGAGGATGTGGAAGCTTTGCTGGAAGCTCTGAGGGACGGGACCGTGGACTGCATCGCGACGGACCACGCGCCGCACGCGCCCTGGGAGAAGCTGGTGGAGTTCGAGCGTGCCCCCTTCGGGGTGCTCGGGCTGGAGACGCTGTTGGGGGTTGTGCTCACGTATCTCGTGCACCAGCGCGGGTGGAAGCTACTGGACGCTCTGGCCAAGGTGACCTGCGAGCCCGCGCGCGTGCTCGGCCTGGAGGCCGGACGGCTGCGCGCGGGCTCGCCCGCGGACCTAGTGGTCTTCGACCCGGACCGGGAGTGGACCGTGCGTCCCGAGGAGTTCGCCTCCAAGGCACAAAACACGCCGTTTGCGGGCTGGACGCTGCGCGGTAAGGTGCTCGGCACTCTCGTTCAGGGCCGCTGGACGTACCGGGAGCGTGAGCTCGTGGAGCGCCGGGTGGTGGAGGTGGCGGGTTGAGCCCAGACCTCGCTGTGGAGCTCGCGGGGCTGCGGTTGCGCAACCCCGTGGTGTGCGCCTCCGGGCCTCTCGGGCACGGGCGGGAGGTGGCCCAAACGTATGACCTGAAGGCCTTCGGGGCCTTCGTGACGAAGTCCATCACCCTTGAGCCCCGGGAGGGTAACCCGCGGCCGCACGTGGTGCGCACGGATGCGGGTTGGCTGAACTCGGTGGGGCTGCGCAACCCCGGGCTCGCGGCCTTCCTCACCAAGGATCTGCCTTTCCTGCGCACCCTCGGGATCCCCATCGTGGCCAGCACGGCCGGACACTCGGTGGAGGAGTACCGTACCCTGGCGCAGTGGCTCAGCGAGGAAGAAGGTGTGGCGGCAGTGGAGCTGAACGTTTCCTGCCCCAACGTGGACGACGGCTTGACCTTCGGCGCCGACCCGGCGCGGCTCACCCGCCTCGTGGCTTCGGTCCGGGAAACTACGGTGCTCCCCTTGTGGGTAAAACTGGCGCCGAACGTGACCGACCCCGTTCCCCTGGCACGGGCTGCGGTCGAGGCTGGCGCGGACGTGCTCGTCGTAGCGAACACGGTTCCGGGGATGGCCATCGACGTGCGCACGCGGCGACCCAAGCTCGGAGGCGTAACCGGGGGGCTGTCCGGGCCCGCGCTGCGGCCGGTCGCGGTCCGGATGGTGTGGGAGATCTCGCGGGCCGTAGGGGTGCCCGTGGTCGGTGTCGGCGGGGTCGCCACGGGGGAGCACGCGGTGGAGTTCCTCCTGGCAGGCGCACACGCCGTGGGGGTTGCTTCAGCGCTCCTCGAAGACCCCCAGGCGCACCTGCGAATCTTGGACGGGCTGCGCGCGTACCTCTCTGCGAACCGCATCCCCTCGGTGCGTTCCCTGGTAGGCGCCCTGGAGCTGCCCACAGGAGGTGTACAGGGGCCGGCCTCGGAGCAGGCGGCAGCTGCTGCACCTCGGGGTGCGCGCGGAGCGCTGTGACCGCCCTCATCGTCGCCCTGGACGTACCTGACCTGGACGCGGCCCGAAGACTTCTGGATCGGCTGCACCCGCCCGTGGAGTACTTCAAGGTGGGCTCGGCGCTGTTCACCGCCGCTGGACCGCAAGCCGTGCGCGAGGTGCAGGATCGGGGCGGTCGTGTGTTTTTGGACCTGAAATTCCATGACATCCCGCACTCGGTGGAGCAGGCGGCTGAGGCGGCAGCAGCGCTCGGGGTGTGGATGTTCACGGTCCACGCCTCAGGCGGGCTAGAGATGATGGAGCGCGCCGGGGCCGGAGCGCGCCGGTCAAGGGGCGCCCCACCCCTTGTGGTAGGCGTGAGCGCGCTCACCAGCGCGGACACCCAGACCCTGCGCGCGGTGGGGGTTTGGGAGGAGCCCTCTGCATACGTGTTGCGGCTGGCCGGACTGGCCCGGGCGGCCGGCCTGGACGGGGTGGTGTGTTCGGTGCACGAGGTGCAGGCCGTCAAGGAACGGTGTGGACAGGACTTCCTCACGGTGGTGCCGGGGATCCGGCCCCGGGGGGTAGAAGGGGACGACCAGGTCCGCACGGGAAGCCTGCGGGATGCGGTGGTGGGGGGCGCGGACTACGTGGTGGTGGGACGTCCCATCGTGCGGGCCCCAGACCCGGCGGCGGTGGCCCGGGCCACCGTGGAGGCCCTCGACATGCTGGGGTCGAGGCGGAGCGTCTAGAGGCAAAGCGGGATCCTGTGGGGGGCGCCCGGACGCAACCGATGCGGTTAGACGAAGCCCAGGTGGTGGAACTGCTCGCGCGGCACGGCGCGTTGCAGCGCGGGCACTTCCTTCTCAGCTCGGGCATGCACAGTCCCCACTACGTGCAGTGCGCCCTGCTGCTCCAGTACCCGGAGGTAACCGCGCGCGTCTGCGCCGCCCTCGCCGCCCCGTTCCGAGAAGAGGCGGTACGCGTGGTAGCAGGCCCCGCCATCGGGGCCATCCCCCTGGTGTACGAGACCGCACGGCAGCTCGGCGCGCGAGGGATCTGGGCCGAGCGGGTAGATGGGCGCTTGGCGCTGCGCCGATCCTTCGCCGTGGAGCCCGGAGAGCGGGTGCTGGTGGTGGAAGACGTGGTGACCACCGGAGGCTCCGCCCGGGAGGTCGGCGAGCTGGCAGAGCGCCTGGGGGCCGTGGTGGTGGGTGTGGCTGCGGTGGTGGACCGTTCGGGCGGAAGTCACGGGCTCCCCTGGCACTTTAGGCCTCTTGTGCGCCTGGCGGTGGAGGCGTACCAGCCCGCGGCCTGCCCCCT
>JBEQAH010000107.1:0-6738 GCA_041640435.1 bacterium
CGTCGTGCTCCGCCCCGCTCACTTTGAAGATCGCGCCTGGAGTTCCCGGCACGCTGCGAGGCGAAATCCCGGATGGGGTCACCTCAAACCGGCGGTACGTCCGGCCCCGCACGTCCTCCTCCCGGACAAGGCCGTGCCGCTGGACCTTCGGCCGCTGGAACACCTCTTCCAGGACCGTCTTCTTGCCCTCCGACAGATTGAGGTCTGTGAGGAAGAACACCGGGCACTGGTACTTGTCCGACAGCTCACACGCTTCCAGCATCAGCGTGTAGCACTCCTCCACTGTTGCGGGGGCCAGCACGATGCGAGGGAAATCGCCGTGCCCTCCACCCACCACCAGGTTCAGGTCTCCCTGCTCCGGCCGTGTGGGCATCCCCGTGGATGGGCCTGCGCGCTGGGCATCCACCACGATCACCGGCGTCTCCGTGGCCCCGCTCACTCCGATCTCCTCCACCTTCAAAGAGATCCCAGGCCCCGAGCTCCCCACCATGGACCGCACCCCGGCCAGGGCTGCGCCGATGGCGGCGCGGATGCTTTCTCGCTCGTTCTGCCCTTGGAGCGCCCGGCCGCCGTACTTGGGCAGCCACTGTTCCATGAACTCCAGGATGCCGCTGGCAGGGGTGATGGGATAGCCTGCGTAGAAGCGCACGCCGCCCGCGATGGCCCCAAGGCCCAGGCAGTCGTTGCCCGAGAGGTACACGGCCCGAGGCCGACCGGGCCGCGGCTCCAGGCGAAGCTCCAGACGGTACCCCCTGGCCTGGAGGATCCGCTCCACTTCCTGGCGTCCCCGGCGCGCCGCCTGAAGGTTCAGCTCCACGACCTCGCGGCCCTTGCGCAAAAAGCGCTCCTCCAGCAGCTGCGTGAGGTAGGCCTCGTCCCGATCGAAGTCCACCAGCCGGAAGAGCGCTCCCGTCATGAGGACGTTCTTTACCACCTCCCGCTTGAGCTCACCCTGCGCGATCTTGCGCGCGGGGATGGGAAACACCTTGACGCCCCGCGCCTCCAGGCGATCGGTGGGGATCTCTCCTGTGGAGGAGTCGTAGAGGAGGATGCCGCCGTCCCGCAAGGAGGTCCCGTGGCGCAAGACGGTGTCACGGTTAGGCTGCTCCGGCGCGTCGGGGTTGCTGTCGTAGTCCAGGGCCACCAGGATGTCCACCTCGGGGTCTCCGTACGACGGAGCCGGCTGCTCCGTGACCAGCATGGGGTCGAACTGATGCGCGCCGTAAACGGTGGACGCGTACCCCCTCTCCATGGCCACGGCGAACAGGCCCGCGCGGGTAAAGATCCTCCCCAAAATGTCGGTGACCGTGGAGACCCCGTCGCGGAGCTGCACGCCACCCACCAGCAGTTTCAGCCGGTTCGTTCGCACAGCCTCCCCCGGTGCGCCTCTCGCGTCGAGGCGAGCCTTGGCGCTGCCACCTTCCGCAACGCCCTGCGAGTTTCATGCTAGCACGCAGCCCCCTCGGACCCAAATCAATCCCCGTTATGCGTCGGATAGCCGTCGTCTATTCCCCGCGAGCTCCCGGGCCCCAGAGGGAAAGAGCCGGCCGGCCGCGAACGCGAGTTGCGGAGGCCGGGGTGCACCGGAGGCGGCTCTTCGTTCTCACAGTGGCGCTTCTGGCGTGGAGCGTGGCGGCGGAGGCGCTGCCGTCTACGACGACCGCCATCCGCAACCTCATCGAGTCCTTCATCGGGGTTGGCACCGTAACCTCCGTGGTGCTGAACAGCGCGGGCCAGGAGGCGGATGTGCACGTTCGCATGGACGGCGTGCGGGCCATGCCCCGGGACCGGAAGGACTGGCAGTGGTTCTTCGAGGGGGTCTCCGAAATCGCCACAAGCCGCGTGTTCCAGCCGCCCCAGGTGCACGCGGGCCTCGCCCGCGTACTGCGCATCCGCATGTGGTACAGCCTGCGGGGGCAGGTGGTGGCCCGCGCGGCACGGATCCGGGGCCAGGCCCTGCCCACCGTGGTCCTGACCCCTCCCTGAGCCCGTGCTACTCCCGTGCTACTCTAGAAATTGGAAAACATCCCCTCACGGGAGGGCGTCATGGGTCTTGCCGAGGCTTCCTGCGTCCCCTGCCGCGGGGGAGAGCCGCCGCTTCCGCGGGAGCAGATTGAGGCGCTGCGGCGGGAGGTCCCGGCCTGGAACGTAGTGGAGCGGGACGGCGTCCTCCGCCTGGAGCGCACCTTTCCGTTCCCCGACTTCAGGGAGGCGCTGCGGTTCACCAACCGGGTGGGCGAGCTCGCGGAGCGGGAGGGACACCACCCCGCCTTGCTCACGGAGTGGGGCCGGGTCACGGTCAGCTGGTGGACCCACAAGATCCGAGGCCTCCACCGCAACGACTTCGTGATGGCTGCCAAAACGGACCGCCTGTACGAGGAGGATCGCCGATGAGCAGGCGGCTGGCGTGGGTTCGGGTGCCCGAGGACCAGGAGATCCCGGAGGCGGTGCGGGAGCTGGCGCGGCCGTCGGTGGAGAAGGTCGGCGTGTTCCCCAACGTGTTTCGCATCTTCAGCCTCCGGCCCGAGCACTGCCTGCGTTGGTGGCACTACTACGACCACCTCATGCGGGGTCCATCGAACCTCACGAAGGTGCAGCGGGAGATGATCGCGGTGGTGGTGTCCAGCCTGAACCGCTGCCACTACTGCAGCACAAGCCACGGGGCGGCCCTGCGCCTTCTCACGGAGGATCCGGTCCTGGCCGACACCCTGGCCACGGACTACCGCCACGCGGACCTCCACCCCCGCGACCGAGCCATGCTGGACTTCGCCGCCAAGCTCACCACTGAACCCCACGGGATGACCGAGGCGGACGTGGACGCCCTGCGGGCTGTGGGGTGGACGGACGAGGACATCTTCGACATCGCCCAGGTGGCGGCCATGTTCAACTTCACGAACCGCCTGGCGAACGCGCTCGGCTGGCACCCAAACCCCGAGTACCACCGACTGGGACGCTAGACCACCGGCCCAAGCTCTGGGCCCCTGCCCGGCTGAGTTCCCCGCTTGCTCCCACCAGGGGGCCCGCGGGGATGTGGCACTGACTTTTGCGCCGAAGGAGGCCCAGCCCCGTGCGGGTGCGGTAGGCCGCGCTGCCTTCCCGTGCACTACGAGCCGCCGGACTGACCTGTCTGCGCGTCCAGCGTCACCTCCCACACTTCCTCCCACGGGTCCGCGGCGGTCTGGCAGAAGCCCGCGCGCCGGTAAACAGCTTTGGCGCGGGTGTTCCACGGCTCTACGGTGAGCCACACCCGCCGCACCCCCCGCTCGCGCCCCCTCTGCAGGACCGACTCGAGGAGCCGTCCGCCGATCCCCGCGCCCTGGTAGTCCTGGTGGACAAAGATGGCAAGCTCGTGGGAGCCATCCCGGTCGGGCATGAGCACCGCGTGTCCCACGACCTTTCCCTCGTGGGTAGCCACCACGTTCAAGCCCTCTCCAGTCAGCAGGTCGACCCACTCCACCAGGCGCAGGGGGTGCAGGGGCGGGATGCCCTGGGCGCGTTGGGCAGGGTCGAAGGTGCGGTACATCTGGAGCAGCGACTCCCGGTCGTGGGGTCCATACGGCCGCACCTCCACCGTGCGGCCGCGTCGGTCCCGAAACCTCGCGACCGTCACCTCACGGCTCCCGCGGTGACCGGTACACCACCACGGGCCCCGGTGCGTTCACCAGGAGCCACGTGATCGCTTCTCCCAGCACCACCTTGCGGGTAGCGGTGCGGCGCGCGGCCACCACCACTTCCCCACCCTCCTCCTCCCCCGCGCGACAGACCTCCAACTCGACGCGCCCGCCCGGTCCCACCTGGCGGACCTCCACGGCTACGCCCTCCCGCAACCCCTCCGACGCGGCGCGCTCAAGGACCTCTGGTGCGACGCCGGGGCCAGACACCACCACCAGGCCCACGCCGCGAGCGCGGGCCAGCTCGAGGGCGTAGCGGAACGCATCCCACGCCGCGTCCGTGGCCTCCAGCCACACCACCAGCCTCACCACCGGCCCTCCAGGATGGACAGCACCCGGTTCCGCACCTCTTCCGCCACCCGCCGGTTGATGGCCCGGATGGCCTCGGGGGCGTCCGCGCTCGGCTCCTCCCGCATGCGTCGCGGCAAGGGATGGGGGGCGTGAGGTTCCCAGCGTTCCACCCAACCCGGTGGCACGTCGTTGGGTGCCGGACGGTGAGAGACCCAGCCGTAGACCAGGGTCCACGCCCTCGGCACCGTGGCCCACACGTCGTACCCGCCCCCGCCCGTAGCCAGCCAGCGGCCGCCGCACAGCTCATGGCTCAGCTCGTGCATCCGGCGCGCGAAGTGCTCCACCGTGTGGAGGGTGCAGCTCAGGTCCGTGAGAGGATCGCGGCGGTGGGTGTCACAGCCGTGCTGGGTGACCACCACGTCCGGCCGGAAGGCCCGCGCCACCGCAGGCACCACGCACTCGAAGCACTCAACCCATGACGCGTCGTCCGTGCCGGGCAGCAGCGGCACGTTGACGCTGTACCCGAAGCCCTGGCCCTCGCCGAGCTCTTCCGGGAACCCGGTCCCGGGGAAGAGATACCGGCCGCTCTCGTGCAGGGAGAGGGTGAGGACCTGGTCGGTGTCGTAGAACAGAGCCTGCACACCATCCCCGTGGTGCGCGTCGGCGTCCACGTAGAGCACCCGCCAGCCCCGGCGGCGGAAGAGCTCGCACGCCAGGGCCACATCGTTGTACACGCAGAACCCGCTGGCCTGCGCCCGGAGAGCGTGGTGAAGCCCCCCGCACACGTGGAGGGCATGCAGGAAGCGTCCCTCCGCGATGCCCTCCGCGGCCATGAGAGCTCCGCCGGCGATGGTGGCCGCGGCCTCGTGCATGCCCCGGAACGGCGGGTTGTCGCCGGGCCCGAACCCGTACCGGTGGCGGAGCAACGGGTGGTCGGGCCGCTGGCTCAGGGCCCGGACCGCCTCCACGTACTCCCGGCTGTGCACCCAAGCGAGCTCCTCGTCTGCGGCCTGGCGCGGCGGGACCAGGGCACCCTCCTCCAGCAACCCCGCCTCGCGCACCAGGTCCACGGTGAGCTCCAGGCGCACGGAGTTCAGCGGGTGGCCGCCGCCGAAGTCGTACCGACGGCATTCCGACCCGTACACGAGAGGGGCGACCATGGCGAAGTGTCCTTCGCCCCGGACCCCAGGCTTCCCCTCCCGCGCGCCCGTTGACAAAGCCGGGGCCGTGCTCGATGATTGGCCTGTCCCGTGGATCCACGGGAAGGAACGGAACGGAGGAGCAGGGATGCCGAGAGGGACCGTGAAGTGGTTCAGCCCGGAGAAGGGGTACGGTTTCATCACCCCGGACGACGGCAGCAAGGACGTGTTCGTGCACTACAGCGCCATCGTCGGAGAGGGATACCGCAACCTCCAGGAAGGGCAGAAGGTGGAGTTCGAGGTCACCCAGGGCCAGAAGGGCCCTCAGGCCTCTAACGTCCGCGTCATCGGCTGAGGTCGTTCCCACCGACTCCAAACCGCCGCCCCCCCGGAGTGATCTCCGGACCTCGAGGTGTGTGGGCAGACGGGGTTAAGGGCGGCGCGCGATCACCTGCAACCAGTTGCGGGGCACGCTGGCGAGCCCGAGCTGTGAAAACGCCTGCTGCACGCCGACCTTCAGGGCCTCGCACGCCTCGCGCAATGGGACTCCCGGCAGCGCCCCCTCGATGAACAGGGAGAATTCGCTGATGTCCAGGAGGCTTTGCTGCGACAGGTGTTGCTGCTGGAGGTGCGTGGACACCTCCGCAAAGCCGGCCCAGCGCAGGAGCGCCTCGTACTCCCCCGCCGACAGCCACCGCATGGCCGTCGCCTTGACCCCGCGGGCCACCTCGATCCCGCGCTCCCTCAGGTGGCGGACCGCCCGGAGCATCCACAGTTTGTAGAAGCGCAGGGTTTCCGCCGGGTAGGCTCCCTCGAAGAAGGTGGTGTTGAACGCGAACACGCCCGCCGGACGCAGCACCGCCATGGTCTCCCGGACCACCGCCAGCTTGTCCTGAACCAGGTGGATGGCGTTGCAGAACAACACCACGTCCGCCGCGGGCACGAGCTGGCTCAGGCGCTCCGCCGTCCCCTCCAGGAACCGCACCACCTCGGAGCGGACCCGCTGCCGCGCCACCTCCAGAGCGGAGGGGGAGGGGTCGACGGCGTAGACCAAGCCCCCCTCGCGGGCGTCCACGTGCTCCACGATCAACTCGGTCGTAGCGCCAGGGCCACAACCCAAGTCCACCACCACGTGCCCGGGGCGGATTCCCGCGCGTTCCACCAGCCAGCGGTTCACCTCCCGGAAGAACGGGTGGCTGCTGAACTTCTCGAACCCGAAACTCCGCGCGTCCTCTTCCGTAGCCATCGGTCCCTCCTTCTCGCCCGGTCCCCCTTCCTCCTTTGCGCGCCTCCATCGGTTCCGTGGATTGAAAAACCGTGGGCCACCGGAGACCTAGGCCGCGGTATGCTGGAGGCGTCTGGGGAGCACCTGCGATGCCAAAGGCGATGGACGGCCTCCACCGGGCGGTGCTCGTCACCACGGTTCAGCGGCTGGTGCAGGCGAGCCGGCGTGCCCGGGACATCTTCCGCCGGGGTCTCACGCACGAGGCGGCCGCGGAGGTGGCCCGCACGCTGAGGAACGCCCTGGAGGCGGACGCGGTGGCCCTCGTGGGGCGGGCGCAGGTCCTGGCGTTCGTGGGGGCTGGCGAGGACCACCATCTGCCGGGCCAACCGGTGACCACGGAGTTCACCAAACG
>JBEQAH010000108.1:0-6635 GCA_041640435.1 bacterium
CCGAGGGTGGGTACACCACCAATCTGCGGTGGGAGGATCTCGACCGGGACGACGTCCTGTTCGCGTACGAGCACGACGGACAGCCCCTGACGCCGGAGCACGGCTGGCCTCTGCGCTTGGTGGTCCCCCACCTGTACTTCTGGAAGAGCGCCAAATGGGTGCGGGGGCTGGAGCTGATGACGGAGGAGCGGCCGGGGTTCTGGGAGTCGGTGGGCTACCACATGCGGGCAGACCCGTGGAAGGAGGAGCGCTACGGCGAGGCCCTTCCTTGACAGGGGCGGCGGCCGTTCGTAAGGTTTGGGGCACAGGCGAGGAAGGGGCGGAGCACGCCGTGTTCCTGGCGCAGCGAGCCGGGCGGGTGGAAGCCGGTACTGAGGCGCGGCGGAACATGGCCCTCGAGCTGCGGGTGCGAATGGGCCCAGGGCCCCGGTAGCCCCGCCGGGTTCCTCCCGTGATCGGGGACGAGGGTCGGCCGGCGGTGCCGGCCGGAAGCTGGGTGGTACCGCGGAAGGGCCCTTCCGTCCCAGGAGGCGGAAGGGCCCTTGGCTTGAGGAGGTGAGGGGACGTGGCGGCTCGCTTCTACATCACCACGGCCATCGACTACGTGAACGCAACCCCCCACATCGGGCACGCGTACGAGAAGGTGCTGGCGGACGTGCTGGCCCGGTACCACCGGCTGGGGGGCGAGGAGGTGTTCTTCCTCACGGGGACCGACGAGCACGGCCAGAACATCGTCAGCGCCGCCGCACGGGCGGGGCAGGACGTGAAGGCCTTCGTGGACCGCAACGCATCCGCCTTCCAGCAGCTGTGCCGAGATCTGAACATCTCGTGCGACGACTTCATCCGCACCACCGACCGCGAGCGGCACTGGCCCGGAGTCCGGGAGATCTGGAGTCGGGTGGCAGCGGCTGGCGACCTCTACAAGAAGCACTACCGGGCGCTGTACTGCGTGCAGTGCGAGGCGTTTAAGACCCTGAGTGACCTTGTGGACGGTCGCTGCCCCCTGCACCTGACGGAGCCCCAGGTCATCGAGGAAGAGAACTACTTCTTCCGGCTATCCCGCTACCGAGGCCACCTGAGGCGGCTGTTCCAGGAGCAGCCCGATTTCGTCTTCCCCGCCTCCCGCGCCGCGGAGATGCAGAATCTCATCGACACCCTGGAGGACGTCTCCGTGTCCCGGCCGGTGGAGAAGCTGTCGTGGGGCATCCCCGTGCCCGACGACCCCTCCCACGTGATCTACGTCTGGTTCGACGCTCTCACAAACTACATCAGCGCCATCGGGTTCGGCCGCGACGAGGCGGGCTTTCGAGCCTGGTGGCCAGCCCACCACGTCATCGGGAAGGACATCAACCGATTTCACTCCCTCCTGTGGCCGGCCATGCTCGCGAGCGCCGGCCTGGCGCCACCGCGGCAGATCCTGGTGCACGGCTTCCTCACCCTGGAGGGGCAGAGGATCAGCAAGACCCTCGGCAACGTCATCGACCCCATGCAGGCGGCGCGGGAGCTGAGCGGGCGGACCGGCGCGGAACTGGACGTGTGCGTGGACGCCATCCGCTACTACCTTCTCCGGGAGATCCCCTTCGGGGAGGACGGCGACTTCAGCCGGGCGCAGCTGGCGCACCGGTTCAACGCCGACCTGGCCAACGACTACGGGAACCTCCTCCACCGCACCCTCGCCATGGTGGAGCGATCTTTCGACGGAATCCTGCCGGAACCGGGCCCGGAAGAAGGGGGAGATCGGGAGCTGCGCACGCAGGCGGAGCGCGCGCCGGACGTGGTGTGGGAGGCGGTGCGGCGCTACGACTTCCAAAAGGCACTGGGCGGCATCTGGGACCTCCTGGGCGCTGCGAACCGGTACCTCGACCGCGAGGCGCCGTGGGCCCTGGAGCGGACGGGCCGGCGCACCCGCGCAGGGACCGTGCTGGTGAATGCGCTGGAGGCGTTGCGCGTGGCCACCGTCCTGCTGGAACCGGTGCTCCCCCACGCGACCCTGAAGGTGTGGACACAACTAGGCTTCCCCCAGTTCGAGGAGCAGGCCCGGGCGGCCCGCGCCCGGGGCCAGCCTTACCGCGGGACGGGTCTCGGGCTGGAAGACGCGCGGCGCTGGCGGTGGCTGCGCCCGGGCACGCGGGTGTATCCCGCGGGACCCATCTTCCCACGGATCGAGGAGAAGTTGGGCGTGCAGGCAAAGGAGGCGGGAGTGAGCGAGACGTTGAGCCTGGAGGAGTTTCGCAAGCTGGACCTGCGGGTGGCGCGCGTGCTGGAGGCCCGCCAGGTGCCCGGGACCGACAAGCTCATCGAGGCGAAGGTGGACGTGGGAGGTGAGCTGCGGACCATCGTGACCGGGCTCATTCCCCACTACCATCCGCAGGACTTGGTGGGTAGGACCGTGGTGGTGGTGGCCAACCTGCAGCCCCGCCGGGTGCGCGGCGTGGAGTCCCAGGGCATGCTGCTGGCCGCGGAGTGGAACGGGCAGCTGAGCCTCGTGACCCTGGATCGGGACCTGCCGCCAGGAGCGCGGGTGTCGTGATCGACACGCACGTGCACCTGCACGACCCCGCCTTCGACCCCGACCGGGAGGCGGTGGTGGCCCGTGCCCTGTCCGCGGGGGTGGAGGTGCTGGTGACGCTCGGGACCGACCGGGTCAGCAGCGAGCGGGCGGTACAGCTCGCAGAACGGTTCGAGGCCGTCTACGCCGGGGTCGGCATCCACCCCAACCGGGCTCACCAGGCGAGCCCGGACGACCTCGAGGTGCTGGCCCAGCTGCTGGCGCACCCCAAGGTGGTGGCCGTGGGGGAGTGCGGGCTGGACTACGAGCGCGGTGGGTGCCCGCCAGAGGTCCAGCGGGAGAACCTGCGCCGTCACGTGCGGCTGAGCCGCGCCAGCGGCAAACCCCTTGTCCTGCACAACCGCTCGGCCCACGCGGACCTCCTTCGGATCCTAGAGGAGGAGGGCGCGCAGCGGGTGGTGATGCACATGCTCACGGGCCCAGCGGACTACGCGGTCCGGTGCGGTCAGCAGGGTTACTGGATGTCTACGGGTGGCGTGGTCACCTATCCCGCCGCCGTGCAGGTCCGGGAGGCGGTGGCGCTCATTCCCGAGGCGCTGCTACTGGTGGAGACCGACTCACCGTACATGGCCCCGCACCCCGCCCGGGGGAGGCGCAACGAGCCTGCCAATTTGCTGCGGGTGGTGGAGACGGTGGCGGCGGTCCGCGGGGAAGACCCCGAATGGGTGGCTTCCCGCACGGCGGAAAACGCCCGGCGATGCTTCGGGCTTTAGCCGCAGGCCTGCTCACCGTACTGCTCGCCCTCCCGGCGGCCAGCCAGGTCGCGGACGATCGGGCGGAGGTGGAAGCGGGCCGCCGGGCGGGTGCGCAGATCGAGCGCGAACTCCGGCTGGTCACAGATCCAGCGGTGAACGAGCGTGTGACCCGCGTCGGCAAGCAAGTTGCCGCGGTGACCGAACGCCCCCAACTCCCGTGGACGTTCAAGGTCGTCCACCACCGAACCCCCAACGCGGTGGCCCTCCCGGGTGGCCTGGTCTACCTCACCTCCGGGATCCTGGAGCTGATCCGAACGGACCACGAACTGGCAGCCCTGTTGGCCCACGAGGCGGCCCACGTAGCCTTGCGGCACCACCGTCGGATGGAGCGGGAGGTCACCCGGACGAACCTGCTAGTGATCCTCGTGGCGGTGCTGGCCCGGGACGCCCGGGTGGTTGCGGGGGCACAGTTGGTTGCAGGTGGAGTGCTGGGGGCCTTCGGCCGTGACTTGGAGCGGGAGGCGGATGCGGCCGCGGTGGGCTATCTGCTCCAGACCCCCTGGCACCCCGTGGGGGTGCTCACGCTGTTGGAGCGGCTCGCGCGGTACGAGGCGCTGTCGGGCACCGGCGAGCCGGGCGCGTTTCGGACGCACCCCACGTGGGACGAGCGGATCCGGGCGGTGGAAGCGGAGCTGGTCAGGCGGGGGGTGCCGCTGCACCGACGGGTGGCCGCGGGGTTTTTGCGGGTGGAGGCGGCCGAGGAGGAGGTACACGGTCAGCGGGCGGGGGTGGTGCGGGTCAACGGGAAGGCGGTGCTGTGGGTGAGCGGGGGCCGCGAACGTGCCGCAGAGGTGGCCGCCCGGCTGGACCACGCCTTCAACCAAGACCCCTCTCCCCTGGACGTACAGGCGGTGGGCGTCCTGGAGGAATGGAGCGTGCGGGTGGGCGAGGTGCGGGTGCTGGTCGTCGGCCCCGCGGACGTGCGGCTGCTCGGCCGCACCGCCCGGGACCTGGCGCAGGAGTACGCCCAGCGGCTGCGGGAGGTCATCGCGGAGGACCGCCGCCTGCGCGCCTTGCAGGGGTAGGGTTCCCGCATTCCCGAACCTGCCTGTTGCGCGTGGCTCATCCCAGCGGCGAAGATGGGCGGGGAGGCAACGTCAACGACGTGAACCGAGTAGCGTGAACCGAGGAGGCGGCCGTTGAGGATCGACGTGTTCTGCCACATCCTGCCGGAGCCCTACTACGACTGGATGACGGCCCAGCTTCCCAGCGGCGCGTACATGCAGAAACGAGTCCGCGGCGTCCAGTCCCTCTACGACCTGGACGTGCGCTTCCGGTTGATGGATGCCTACCCGGGCTACGTCCAGGTGATCTCCCTGGCCGCGCCGCCTCTAGAGGCTGTAGCCCCACCGGACCGGTCGCCGGAGCTGGCGCGGGTTGCGAACGACGCCATGGCAGAGCTCGTGGATCGTTTCCCGGACCGATTCGTGGGCTTCGTGGCCTCCCTCCCCATGAATCACCCTGAGGCTGCGGTGCAGGAGGCCGAGCGCGCGGTGCGGCAGTTGGGGGCGACGGGGATCCAGGTGTTCACCAACGTGAACGGGGAGCCGCTGGACCAGCCCGCCTAAGAGGCGCTGTTCGCCACCATGAGCAAGCTCGACCTGCCGGTGTGGATCCACCCCACCAGGTCCCCCGACCGCGCGGACTACCCCACCGAGACGCGGTCCAAATACGACATTTGGTGGACATTTGGCTGGCCTTACGAGACCAGCGTGCTCATGGCGCGCCTTGTGTTCTGGGGGATCTTCGACCGCTACCCGAACCTGAAGATCCTCACCCACCACATGGGCGGGATGGTGCCGTACTTCGAGGGTCGGGTGGGCTGGGGTCTGGACCAGCTGGGCCGCCGGACCGACGAGGAGGAGGACGTGCGCGCGACGGCTGCCCTTCGCCGCCGCCCCCTCGACTACTTCCGGATGTTCTACGCCGACACCGCGCTGTTCGGCGCCTTGCCCGCCACCGAGTGCGGGATCGCCTTCTTCGGGCCCGAGCGGGTGCTCTTCGCCACAGACTTCCCCTTCGACCCGGAGGGGGGCGCTCTGTTCCTGCGGGAGACCATTCGGGTCGTGGAGAACGTCTCGTTCTCCGAAGACACAAAGCGCGCGATCTTTGAGGGCAACGCTCGCCGCCTGTTGCGCCTGCGGCTGCGTGAGGCGTAGGGAGGGCGCGTGGTTGACCCGAGTTCGGCCTCGGGGCGAGGGTCTGACGAGGTTGCGGACCCTCAGACAGAGCCGTAGCATGGGTAAGGGAGGGCGCCCGTAGCTCAGGGGACAGAGCGTTGGCCTCCGGAGCCAAAGGCCGCAGGTTCGAATCCTGCCGGGCGCGCCAGGCGAACCCGGATTCAGCGCGTCTCCGGCCGAGCGGACAGGCGGTGGGAGGACCACGGGGGTCCGCAGCACGGGAGGAGTTAACGAGAAGCCAGCACCAGCCCCTCCCGAACGGCTTCCGAGATGGTGCTGAGCTCCGCCAGCTTCCTCGCGTACTCCTCCGGGGTGTAGCAGAACGGCTGGAGGTCCACCTCCAGGTCCCAGAGGTCGAGCACGGTGGCGATGCGGTCACGCCAGAGAAGCCCCTCGAAGGCGGGGGAGACCAGGATCAGGTCGTAGTCGCTGTCCATTAACTCGTCGCCCCGCGCGCGCGAGCCCACCAGGATCGCCCGTTCGAGCGGGAAGCGGGCTTGGACGCGCTTCAGGAAGGCGTCGAGCCGCGCCCGGTCAACGCCGAGGTGACCCATCGCTGTACCCGCTCCGCGGCGTCCAGCAGCAGGGTGGCCCGCCGCTCGTCGTAGTTCTCGGCCGGGATCCCGTTGGCGGCGTCGGGATACCGGGAGGTCGCGTACTCGGGGTTGAGCAGGCGCAGGTCGCTCATCACTTCCTCGGGCACTCCGAGCACCCGCCCTAGCTCGACCAGGCTGTGGGTCTTGGGCGGGAGCGTTCGCCGGAGTTCGATGATCGCCCCTTTCAGCCACTTCTCCACGGCCTGGTGGCAGGCGAAGGCGGCGGCAAAGTAGAAGCCTATTTGGATAGTCGCCCGGGCATGAGCGAGGTCGGCGTCGCCTTGTGCCAGCCAGCGCCGGGCTTCTTCCCTCACCTGGTGCCCCCTCGGTCACGACACACGTTCCATCATAGCGGCCGGAGCCTGGCGGGACGCCTACAGGGGCTCGGGGCGGTCCGCGCGCCCCGATGCTAACCCCGACCCCAGGCGCACAATCGGCTGGCCCGCAGCGTGTCACGCTCAACCCGCGGAAGCCGGGCCCACCTGTGGTGCGAAGAGCCTGTCGCGGCGCAAGTAGCGGGTTGCCAGGACTCCGG
>JBEQAH010000109.1:0-6604 GCA_041640435.1 bacterium
CCAAGCCCGGATGATTATAGCAACGCCCCCCCGCCCCTCCAAGCGGGCGGGAAGGCCCGTGGGCCCTAGCGGACGGTAGATTTAGGACGGTAGATGAGGACCAACCTCTCGTGGAGGCGCAGATGGGCGACGTGCTCCTGTGGCTGCTGATCCTGCTGCTGGTTTACCTCGTGTTCTTCGGGAGCGGATAGGGCCCACGCCCAGCCACGCCGGCGCCCCGCGGGGAGAGGCCATGGGGCAGAGTCTCCGCCACCCGGGCGACGGACGGGGGCCGTTCCACCCGAGGCGCCCTCGCAGGTGCCGCGGTGGGACAACCCATGTCGGGGGGCATGGGCCCCCGGGAGGTGTTTTCAGGCCGCGGGGCCACGGGTGCTTTGGTGGGCTCTGGATGGCGCCGCCCCGGGGAGAGATCCCGTGGGCGCATGCGGTCTGCCCTGCGCCGGCAGTCTGCTGTGGGTCCAGAGCACCGTCGAACGCCCTGAGGGGCAGCCCGGGTTCCGGTAGCCCGCCGACAGCGCCACGCCGGTGGTGGGCGGGGTGGGAATCGAACCCACAAGGGCCTTCGGGCCCAGCGGAGTTTAAGTCCGCCGCGTTTGCCGATTTCGCCACCCGCCCCGACCCACGGTACCGTTGCCCGGCCCCCTGCGCAACCGTATAATCGACCCGAGCGGGCGGGTGTAGCTCAGCGGTAGAGCGTCGGCTTGCCATGCCGAAGGTCGCGGGTTCAAATCCCGTCGCCCGCTCCAGCCAGTTCCGGCTACAGGATTCCCCGAGGAGCCGACGGCATGCATCTTGCATCTGCGGGCGCCGAGGAGGCGTCCAGAGGTGAACGTGCGCACGCTGCCGGTCCCGCGGGCCGCACAGGGTGTGGGAGCCGCGAAGCTACCGCCTCGGCCGATTTGTCCTCTCGGGGGCAGCGCCGTGTGTTCGGTGCGCCACCTGCGGGATGCGGAGGGCGTGCGCACAGTGGCACCCGGCCTTTCCGCAGGGCGCCTGGCTGGTGGACCGGTTCTCCCCAGCCCTCTTCATACCTCCAGGCAGAGTGGGATCTCATCACAGTCCGTCGAGATGACGGGCGGTACGAAGTGGTGACGTAGCCCGCTGTGCTGCCAGCCCGCGGCCCTAAGCGACGGCGAGTTCGAGGAGCGCGACGTCTACCGGCAGGACTCGGCGGGGACCGAGCCTGCCCGATCCGGTCCCCGACCTCACACCGGCAGTCACGGATGACAACACCGACAGTGAGCAGATCATCTCCCCCCATGATGCGGACGTCCCTCCCCAAGGGTTCGGCTACCAGTCGCGTCGTCGGGGCCCCGTTCTGTACAATGCGCCCGAGACCGAATTCCGGTGACGGGGAGGTGTGCCGTGCCCGAGGTCCAGGTGGGGGAACTGGCCCCCGACGCGACGCTGGTGGGCTGGGACCGCCGTCCGGTCTCGCTGCGGTCCCTCACGGGGCAGCCGCTCGTCCTGGCCTTCTTCCCCGCTGCTTTCACCCAGACGTGCACGCGGGAGATGTGTGCCTTCCGTGACGCTCTGGGGGAGTTCAACCGGCTGCGGGCGAAGGTGGTGGGCATCAGCGTGGACCTGCCCTTCGCCCTCAAGGCCTTCGCGGACCAACTTGGCCTGAACTTCCCCCTGCTCAGCGACTACGGGAGAGAAGCCGTGGGGGCGTTTGGGGTTGAGGACCCGAGACCCTTCGCGGGGGTGTTCCCGGGGCTGGCGCGGCGGGCGGTGTTCGTTCTGGATCCGGAGGGCCGGGTGGTGTACCGGTGGGTGTCCGAGGATCCGAAGGTGGAGCCCCCCTACGACGAGATCCACGCGGCCGTGGCAGAACTGCGGGAGGGCAACATGCCGGGGCGCCGCCTGTGACGTGAGCCTGCCGGCCGGCGCGTTGAGGCGGAGCGGCGTGGCTTGATACAATCAACCTGGGGCGACGTAGCCAAGAGGCAAGGCAGGGGTCTGCAAAACCCCGATCCCCGGTTCGAATCCGGGCGTCGCCTCCACGGATCTTTCAGGGTTGCCTGCGCACCAGCAGCCACAGGAAGAACGGAACGCCCAGCAGGGCTGTGAGCGCACCTACCGGGATCTCCAGCGGGGAGGCGGCCGTCCGCGCGGCCAGGTCTGCCCACACGAGCAGTGCGGCTCCCCACAGGGCGGCGCCCGGCAGCAGCGCGGCGTGCCCGGGCCCGACCATCCGCCGCACCGCGTGCGGCACCACCAGGCCCACGAACCCCACCACCCCTGCAGACGCCACAGACGCGGCGGTCATCAGGGTGGCCGCGGCCAGAAGGCGGCGCCGCACCGAAGGAACGTCCACTCCCACCGAGGTCGCCTCGTCTTCAGTCAACAGGAGCACGTCCAGCTCGCGCGCGTGCCACCGAGCCAGCGCGTAACCTGCCCCCACCACCGGGAGCGCCAGCCCCAGGTGGGGCCAGCCTCTACCTCCGAAACTCCCCAAAAGCCACGCCAGGGCCTGCTGCAGAGAGCTCTGCGAGAGGACGAGGACCACGGAGAGAGTCGCAGCGAGGAAAGACCCCACCGCAAGCCCTGCCAGCAGGAGGTCCTCCGGGGCCCCTCGTCGTGCCGCGGCTAGGCGAAACACCACGGCCACCGTGGCCACCCCCGCGGCGAATGCGCAGCCCACCACCCACAGCCCGCCAAGCCCCCCTGCGATGGCGAGAACCGCGCCCAGGGCGGCGCCGGAAGCCACCCCGATCACGTACGGATCGGCCAGAGGGTTGCGGAACAACCCCTGGTAGACGGCGCCCGAGGTCGCCAGGGCCGCACCCACCACGGCGGCCAGTGCGACCCGCGGAAGCCGGAGCTGGACCACGATGGTGTAGGTGGGCTCCGGCACGAACACCGGGACCCCGACCGCCCGGAGGACCGCCCGGAGGGCGTCTGCGGCCGGCACGGAGACCGATCCCACCGCAAGCCCTGCAACCGCGCTGACCGCCAGTCCGGCGAGGGCAGCCGGCAGCCACCGGGGCACCGAGCGCGGCATGGCCACGCGGTGGGCCTAGCGGGAGCGGATGAGGGCGAGGAACTCGGCGCGGGTGCGGGCGTCGTCGCGGAACAGCCCGCGCATGGCGGAGGTGACCATGACGCTTCCCGGCTTCTTCACGCCCCGCATGGTCATGCACAGGTGCTCCGCCTCGATCACCACCGCCGCCCCCTTGGCGTGCAACCGGTCCATCAACAGGTCTGCGATCTGGGACGTCAACCGCTCCTGCACCTGGGGCCTGCGCGCCAACGTCTCCACCACCCGCGCCACCTTGCTGATCCCCACGATGCGGCCGTTCGGGACGTACCCCACGTGCGCCACCCCGTGGAACGGCAGCAGGTGGTGCTCGCAGGAGGAGTAGAAGGGGATGTCCTTCAGCACCACCATCTCGTGGTGCTCCTCATCCTCGAAGCCCACCTCCAGGTGGGCGGCGGGGTCGCGGTGCAGCCCGCTGAACAGCTCCGCGTACATGTCCGCAATTCGCCTCGGAGTCTGCCGCAGGCCCTCCCGCTCCGGGTCCTCCCCGATGGCCCGAAGGATCTCCAACACCGCGGCCTCGATCCGGGCGCGATCCACCGCCGACCGGGGGCGCCCGGCCACCTGCGCTGCAGCTTCCCGTCCGTCCATGCTCTCCCTCCCTTACCCGGTCTGGCTCACAAAGGACTCCGTGGTGTCCGGCACGGGCGCGAGCCCGAGCAACGCCTCCAGAGTGCGCGCCAGGCGCACCGTGAAGCGCACGTCGTGCGTACGAACGACACGGGCGCCGCGCTCGATTCCCAGCACCACGGCGGCCGCGGTGGCCTCCAGCAGCTCTTCCGGGGGTAGGCGGAGGATGTCCCGAAGGTAGTTCTTGCGGGACGTGGCCAGGTACACGGGATACCCGAGGGACAGCAGATCTGCCAGGCGCTGCAGAAGCTGCACGTCGTGGGCAGGTGTCTTCCCGAAGCTGAAGCCTGGATCCACCAGGATGCGGTCTGCAGCCACCCCTGCCCGGCGGGCCACGTCGGTTCGCTCCGCTAGGAAGGCGTACACCTCCGCAAAAACGTCCTCGTAGCGGGGGTCCACCTGCCGGACCTTGTGGGGGCCCCGGCGGTGCATGACCACGAGCCCCGCGCCGTAGCGGGCCACCACCTCCGCCATCTCCGACGTGGGCAGGCCGCTCACGTCGTTCACCGCCACCGCGCCTGCCTCGAGAGCCTCGCGGGCCACCAGGGGCTTGACGGTCTCTACCACCACCGGCAGCCCCACCTCGGTCCGGATCCGCTCGACCACAGGGATCACCCGGCGGACCTCCTCGTCCGCCGGCACCTGGGGCCCGGGCCGTGCGGACTCGCCGCCAACCTCAATCAGGTCTGCGCCCTCCGCCGCGATCTGGTGCGCGCGCTCCAAGGCTGCGTTCAGGGTGGGGTGTCGAGCCGGCGCGTAGAAGGAGTCCGTGGTCACGTTGAGGATGCCCACCACGTACACACGCCGGCGCAGGTCCAGGGCGACGTCGCGAAGGCACAGGAAGCCCGGAGGTCTCACGATATCCCATTGTATTCACAGCGAGCCCGGGTGCGCGTCAAGCCTCGACGGGGACGGTGCGCAGCCTGCGCACCGGAGAGGCGGCCACCCAGAGGAACACGGGAGCCTGGAGGACGGCAAGGACCATCAGCGCGGATCGGAGACCCAGAGCCTGCCCCAGTAAGCCCCCGAGGAGGCCGCCTACAGGCATGGGGCCCCACACCAGAAATCGCATGGTGCCGTTCACACGGCCCTGGAGCGCCAGCGGGGTGATGGCCTGACGGAGGCTCACCTGGTTGATGTTGTACACGGCTCCACCCAGCCCAGCCAGCGCTCCGGCGATCGCCACCGCGGGCAGGGCCGCGCTGGGCGTCGCCAAGGCGAGGGGCACCAGCCACAGCCCGCTGAGCGCCGAACCGGCTACGATGGCCCGACCCAGCCCCACCGTCCCGGCGACGCGGGAGGCGGCCAGCGCGCCCGCGAGGCCCCCTAGGTTGGCCACGCTGAACGCCACACCCAGGGCCGCGGGGGAGAGTCCCAGTTCTCGGGTGGCGAAGAGGATCAGAAGCGCATCGGCAGCAGAGGACAGAAGGTTGAACGAACCCGTGCAGCGGGCGATGGCCTGCAGGTACGGGTTGCGGAACACGAACCGGAGCCCTTCCCACAGATCAGCCCACACCGGCCGCCGTTCCGCCGGATCCGGGGGCGCCTCCCGCGTGCGAATCGACCCCAGCAGCACCGCGGAGCCCAGGAAAGACGCGACGTTGGTCAACACGGCCAGGGGCGCTCCTAGGGCCTGTACGGCCGCACCTGCCACCCCGGGCCCCACCAGCCTAGCCAGCGACCGAGTGGTTTCAAGCCGGCTGTTGGCCTCCACAAGTCGGCCTCGAGACACCAGGGTGGGCAGGTAGGCCTGGTCTGCGGTGTCGAAGAATACCGTGAGCAGCGAAACGCAGAACCCAACGGCGTACAGGTGGACCATCGCCAGCCGGTCTGCCACCGCCAGCGCCGGCACCGCCAAGAGCACGGCTGCCCGGCCCACGTCCGCTCCGATCAGCACCCGCCGCCGCGGCCAGCGGTCCACCCAGACCCCCGCCAGCGCGAACAGTAGGAAGGGTGCCGTGCTGATCGCGGTCAACAGGCCCATCTGCGCCGGCGCCGCACCGAGCAGCAGGGCCGCCACCACGGGGATCGCCAGGGCCGTGAACTGGCTACCGAAGACCGAAACGGTCTGGGCGGCCCACAGCTTGAGGAAGTCGGAGTGCCTCCACAGGCTTTCAGGGGTCTCGGGAGCCATCACTCGACGGAGATCCGGACGTGATCGCCCACCGCGCTGCGGGCGTCCACGATGGTCCCCGTAGCTCCGCTCGTGCGCAGGTCCGACAGCAGCCGCGCGACCTCCAGTTCCTCCCCGCCAAGGCTCACGCGAAGGCCCTTGGGCAGCAGGCGCACCGCGACGTCCGCCAGAGCCAAGGGCAGGGCCACGTCCACCTTGTCCCCCCGGTGGCCGCTGACTTGCACACGCAAGAACCGCGGTGCGCCCGCGCTCGGCGCGGGCGCGGTGTCAAGCGCGTCCAGCAGCCGCTCCGCCTCCTCGACGGAAACGCGGCCGTCCCGCAGCATCTCAAGGATCCTCCTGCGCTCGTCCACTCAGCGACCCTCCCGAATCACGACATCCCCAGAGCCTACCTGGACGGACACCGTGGCGTCCGCAGCACCCACGACACCCTCGGCGGAACCCGGCCCGCGGCTCACGGCTTCCCCATCCCAGCTCACGGCCCCACGCTGGGTCTGCGCGCGGATCCGGGCACGCACCCGAGGGTCGAGCGTCAACGCCACGTCCCCCGAAGCGACGTGGACCTGCGCCACAGCCTCTGCGGCAAGGGAGGCCACGTGAATCTGCACGTCGCCGGAGGACACCTCGAGCTGCACGGACGGCGAGCCGTCCACCGCCAGATCAAGGTCACCGCGCTGAAGCCGCACGACCACCGCGCCGGAGCACCCCCCCAGCTCTACATCGCCGCTCGCCACGTGCACGCGCGCCGAGCCCACCACGCGTTCGACGGACACGTCGCCACTGGTGGCATCTACCGAGAG
>JBEQAH010000110.1:0-6587 GCA_041640435.1 bacterium
TTTCCCCTGTTCGTGCCGGAGTCCCTGCTGCGCCGGGAGGCGGAGCACGTGCAGGGGTTCGCGCCTCAAGTGGCGTGGGTCACGCACGGCGGCGAGGAAGAACTGGCGGAACGACTGGCGATCCGGCCCACCTCGGAGGCAATCATCATGCCCATGTACGCCCGGTGGATCCAGTCCTACCGGGACCTTCCGATCCTCATTCTCCAGTGGGGCAGCGTGGTCCGGTGGGAGAAGGCCACCCGGCCGTTCTTGCGCACGACGGAGTTCTTCTGGCACGAGGGTCACACCGCACACCGGACCGCCGAGGAGGCGGACGAGGAGTGCCGCCTGATCCTGGACATCTACCGTCGCCTGCTGGAGGGTGAGCTGGCCCTACCGGTGCTGGTGGGCAGGAAGCCTTCCAGCGAGAAGTTCGCGGGGGCGGACTGGACCTACACCCTGGAGGCTCTGATGCCGGACGGTCAGGCCATCCAGGCAGGGACCTCGCACTTCCTCGGGCAGAACTTCGCCCGAGCCTTCGACGTCAAGTTCCTGGACCGCGACAACACGGAGAAGTACGTGTGGACCACCTCCTGGGCCGTCACCACCCGGCTGGTGGGTGCCCTGGTGTTAGCCCACGGGGACGACCGCGGTCTGTTTTTGCCGCCCCGCATCGCACCGATCCAGGTCGTCGTCGTGCCGATCCGCTTCGAGGACGATCCCCGCGTGCTGGAGCGCGCCCGCACGCTCGCCGCAGCCCTGGGCGAGCGGTTCCGGGTGAAGGTGGACGACCGTGAGGAGTACACCCCCGGGTGGAAGTTCAACGAGTGGGAGCTGCGAGGCGTACCGCTCCGAATCGAGCTGGGCCCCCGGGACTTGGAACAGGAGCAAGCGGTCCTCGTGGCCCGGGATGGGGAAGGCGGAAAGCGCCCTGTACCCCTGGTGGGCCTAGTGGAGGTGGTGGACAGCGAGCTTGCGGCCATCCAGCGGAGGATGTTCGCGCGCGCACACGCCTTTCTGCAGTCCCACACCTTTGCTCCCTCTAGCCTGCAAGAGGCCCTGGAGCTCATCCGGCAGCGCCGGGGGTTCGTGCGGCTCCCGTGGTGCCTAGATCAGGGCTGTGAGGATCGCGTGCGGGAAGAGACGGGGGGTTCCCCCCGCGTGATCCCCGAGGAGCTGGCCGAGGGGCCGTGCCTTGTGTGCGGGCGGCCCGCACAGGCCGTGGTGTACTTCGCCCGCGCTTACTGAGATGGAACTCGAGTTGGCGGGTCTGGGTGTGGCCACGTGAGCGTGCGGGACGCCTCGCCTGCGCGGATCACGTTGACCCTGCCGGTCCTGAACCGCGCCGTCGGGTGGACCTCGTGGTGGCCGGGGCTGAAAAACGCGGCGCGCTGCGCCGTGCACGGCAGGAGGCTGTAGACCCCGTGCGATGCCCCGCCGGTGCGATTCAGCCTCAGGTTGGCGTCGTGATCTGGTCGGTGGACCGAGCCGCGACAGAGGATGGAATCACAAGCGGCGTATACTTGAAGCGTGGCTTCTAAGCGGGCTGGGTGGGGAAAGATCCTCCGACTTCTGTGGGTGCTGGGCCGAGAATCTCTGCGCCCGCCCGCTCCCATCGACCCCGTGCGGCGCCCGGCCCGGGGCTGGCAGCCCTCGTTGTGGGCCAACTGGATCCCTCTCCGGTCTACCCAGAACCTGGGGGAAGTCTTCCGAGCCCTGCGGGAGAACGCCGACAACCTGGACTACGCGTGGCGGATCCTCACCCAGGGTGTGTGCGACGGGTGCGCGCTGGGGACGAAGGGCTTGCGGGACTGGACGATGGAGAACATCCACCTCTGTAACGTGCGGCTCCGGCTGTTGCGCCTGAATACCCTGCCCGCCCTGGACCTGCGCTGGTTGGAGGACGTCGGCCCCCTGCGGGAACGGCGGTCCCGGGAGTTGCGCATGCTGGGCCGCCTGCCCGTGCCGCTGATCCGGCGGCGCGGGGATCCGGGATTCCGCCGCATCTCGTGGGACGAAGCACTCGGAGAGATCGCCCAGCGGATCCGGGCGACCCACCCGGACCGCACCTACTTCTACATGACGAGCCGGGGGGAACCCAACGAGAACTACTACGCGCTGCAGAAGCTGGTGCGGGCCATCGGGACGAACAACATGGACAACGCGGCGCGCATCTGCCACTCCCCGAGCACCTTCGCCCTGAAGGCGGCCCTGGGCGTGGCCGCCACCACCTGCTCCTACCGCGACCTCATCGGCACCGACCTGGTGGTGTTCTTGGGCTCGAACGTGGCCAACAATCAGCCCGTGGTGATGAAGTACCTGTACTACGCGAAGAAGGCGGGGACGCGTGTGGTGGTGGTGAACCCTTACCGGGAGCCCGCCCTGGAGCGCTATTCCGTGCCTTCCGATCTGGAGAGCCTGCTGTTTGGCACGAAGATCTTAGACCGCCTCTTCCAGGTGCAGCCCGGCGGGGACGTGGCGTTCCTCCTCGGCACGGCCAAGCACATGCTCCGCGAGGGCTGGGTAGATCGTGGCTTCGTCGAGGCCCACACGGCGGGGTTCGAAGAGTTCGCTTCCGCGGTGGAGGCTGCTCCTTGGGAGGTCCTGGAACGGGAGAGCGGAGTTGCGCGCGACGAAATGCGGGCGTTCGCCGAGATGGTGGGCCGGGCCGAGCGGGCGGTGTTCGTGTGGGGCATGGGGATCACGCAGCACGCGTGTGGAGAGGACAACGTCCACGCCATCATCAACCTGGCGCTCCTCAAGGGGTTCGTGGGACGGCCCGGCTGCGGCCTGATGCCGATCCGGGGGCACTCGGGGGTGCAGGGTGGGGCGGAGATGGGGGCCTACGCCACCGCTTTCCCCGGCGGGCTTCCCATCACCGCGGAGAATGCCCGGCGCTTCTCGGAGCTGTGGGGGTTTCCGGTTCCGGAGAAACCCGGTCTGACCGCGCCTGAGATGCTGGACGCCGCTCTGGAGGGGAAGATCGACGTCCTGTTCGCCGTCGGCGGGAGCTTCAACGAGGTGATGCCCGACCCTCTCCGGGTTGAGGAGGCGCTGCGTCGGATTCCGCTGCGCGTCCACTTCGACGTCGTGCTCTCCTCGCAGATGCTCCTGGACCCGCTGGAGGCCGTGATCCTCCTGCCCGCGGCCACGCGCTACGAGATGCCGGGCGGGGTGACGGAGACCACCACCGAGCGCCGGGTAATCCTCAGCCCAGAAATCCCCGGCCCCCGGATCGGCGAGGCGCGACCGGAGTGGGAGGTCTACATGGAGCTGGCCCGGCGCGTGCGACCCGAGTACGCAGAACGCCTCCAGTTCCGGGACACCGCCCACATCCGGGAGGAGATCGCCCGCTGCGTCCCCCTCTACGAGGGCATCCAGCGCCTGCGCGAAGGAGGCGATAGCTTCCAGTACGGCGGGCCGCTGCTGTGCAGCGGCTGGACCTTCCCCACGCCTGACGGCAAAGCGCACTTCAAGACCCTGTCCGTCCCCCGCCGCGAGCTGCGGCCAGGCTTGTTCCTGGTCGTGACCAGGCGCGGCAAGCAATTCAACAGCATGGTCCACGAGGACGTCGACCCCATCAACGCCGCACCCCGCGACGCGGTGCTGATGCACCCGGATGACCTGCGGCGGCTGGGTCTGCGGGAGGGGGAGGAGGTCGAGCTCGTGAACGAACACGGTGTGCTGAGGGGCCGGGTTCGTGCGGCCGCGGTGGCTCAGGGGACGGTGCAGGTGCACTGGCCCGAAGGGAACGTGCTCGTGGATCCCTCTGTGCGTTCTCCGTTGGCGAAGATCCCCGGGTACAAGGACGTGGTGGCGGCGGTGCGCCGGCCAGAAGGTGCGGCCACCGGACGTCCGGCAGAGCCGGCGGTGCGGCCGTGAGGGAAACAGGCGGGCTGCGGCCCGGCTCCAACGCGCGTGCGCGTCCGGACGGTGCGCCCGGACGGCGTGGCGGTGCGGAAGGACTTCGTGGCCACCGAGGAACCGATGGACATCCGCCCCGTGGCCGGTTCGCAGCGCCGGACGCTCGGTCACCATGCGCACCCCGGGGAACGACTTCGAGCTGGCGGCCGGCTTTCTGTTCGCGGAGGGACCCGTGAGCGACCGACTGGAGATCGCCCGGATCTCCCACTGCCAGGATCCCGAGCTCGGCCCCGAACAGCGGTACAACGTGGTGACCGTGACCCTCCGGCGAACGCGGCGGTGGACGGCAGGCTGCCCCCGCATGAGGGGATCGTGGTGGTGAGCGGGCGTTCGGGTTGACGCTGGTCGGGTTCCTCCGCGGGGACCGGTTCCACGTCTACGGTGGGGAGGAACGGATCGTGTGGCCCTCCCGAGCCAGCGTTTCCAGCGCTCGCGCGTAATCCTCCGGGGTGTTCAGGTTTCGGAAGCTGGCAAGGTCCGGGTCCCACCCGCGCAACACGCCGGAGTCCAGGAACCGGACGCGCAGCCGGCGCAGAAGCTCCTGCAGCGAAGCTCCCCTTTCCGCCAGTTCGGAGGCCAGGCGAAAGACTTCCCGACGATACACCGCGCACAAGGGCTGCGGCCGGTCGGTGTAGGGGACCGCAGCGTCCCCGTCGCCGAGGGACGCAACGAGCCCGCGCAGCAGCGCCGGTTCGACGAAGGGCAGGTCGCAGGCCACCACGGCCGCGCACGCCGTGCGCACTTGCTCCAGGCCCACCGCGAGACCCTCAAGGGGCCCCCGACCCGGGAACCGGTCCGCGACGACGGGGATCTTCACTTCGGGGTAACTGTCCGGCCGCGAGGCGACCACGTACACGGGGGCGCAGACGGCCTCCACACGTCGCACCACGTGCTGCAGCAGCGTGGTGTCGCCGAAAGGGAGGCGCGCCTTGTCCGTGCCCATGCGTAGGCTGCGGCCTCCGGCGAGGACGAGTCCCGCAACGCGCTCCACCCTAGCTCCATGGTGGAGCGAAGGTGCCGGCGGAGCAACAGGCAGGAGTCGCAGGGGGCGGCGAGGGAATCGTTCGTGGAATGCCCGAAGGGGTGGAGGACGCGCTGCAAAGACTGCTGGCGGCCGCCCGTCCGTTGGAGGCGGAGCCTGTGCCGTGTACTGCGGCTGCGGGCCGGGTGAGTGCCGAGGAGGTGTACGCCGCCCGGTCCGCTCCAGGGTTTGCGCGGGCGGCCATGGACGGGTACGTGTGCCACGACGAGGACGTGCGCACGGCCTCTTCGGGGGCGCCCGTACGGCTTGCGGTCACCGGCGAGGCCCGACCCGGTAAGCCTCCGGGTGCAGGGCCCGGGCGCGGCGAGGCGTGGGTGATCAGCACAGGCGCTGCCATGCCCCTCCGGGGAGACCGCGTGCTGCCGCTGGAGTGGGTAAGACGTGAGGGTGCGGCGGTGGTGGTGAGCAGGCCGGTCCCGGTCAAACGCCACGTGGTCGCCCCTGAAGAAGAGCTGGCCGCGGGCGCGGCCCTGCTCCGTCCGGGCGAAGGAGTGAGCCCGGGTGCGGTGGCAGCGCTGGTCGCAGGCGGGGTGCGCGAGATCCGCGTCCACCGTCGGCCCCGCGTGGTGCTGTTCTGCACCGGAGACGAGCTGGTGGAGCCCCCCGCGGTGGGTCCCCCGGGGAGGGCGGTGAACACCAACGCCTTCGCGCTCACCGCGGAACTCGTGCGCGCCGGTTGTGAGGTGGACTACGGGGGAGTCGTGCCTGACCGCCCCGAAGCGCTGCGCGCACGGTTCCGGGAGGCTCTGGCGGGCCCGTACGACGTCATCCTGACCACCGGCGGCGTCTCCGTGGGGCGCCACGACCGCGTGCCGCGCACGTGGCTGGACCTGGGTGCGCAGCGGGTCGTCGGGCGCGTGGACCTGAAGCCGGGCGGCCCCTTCTTCGCCGCACAGGTGGCAGGCCGCTGGGCGGTGGGTCTGTCCGGTTCCCCCGCTGCCTGCATGGCGACCTACCACCTGCTGGTCCGCCCGCTGCTGCTGCGCCTCGGCGGACGCCACCGCGTGGTCCGGCCGGTGATACTCGGACGGCTGCGGGGACACTTGCCCGCCACAGACCGACCCAGGGCGATCTGGGCTCGCTTGCACCTTGACGCCGACCGCCCCGAGGTGGAGCCGGTTGGAGGTAGGGTGCTGGAAGGTCCGGCGCACGCACAGGGCCTCGTGCTGCTGCCCGGGCCGACGCCCCCGCTTCGTGCCGGCTCCCTGGTGGCGACCCTGTTGCTGGCGCACGAGGAAGGATTGGAGTCGCTTGTGGTTCCCAAGCCGCAGCCCGCGCCGCTCGTGGTGGGTGTGGTGGGAGAGTCCGGGGCGGGCAAGACCGCGGTCATCGAAGGCCTCGTGGCACGGTTGCACGGCTCGGGACGCGTTGCGGGGGTGGTCAAACACGCCCCACACGGTTTCGAGGTGGACCGCTGGGGGAGCGACAGCGATCGCGCAGCCCGCGCGGGTGCGCGCTGGGTCGCACTGGTGAACGGTGAGGTGGTGTGGCGTTCGCCGGCCGCAGAGCGTGGGGGTGAGGCGGCCATCCGCGCGTTCATCGAGGCTGCGCGGGCGTTCGGCGCACTTCCGGACGTGGTCCTGGTGGAAGGGCTGCATCACCCGGCGGAGCGAACGATCCTGGTGGGGCGTGCGAAGGAGCC
>JBEQAH010000111.1:0-6572 GCA_041640435.1 bacterium
GGGGCCGAGTTGCTCCGCGCACCACAGGTGCAGGCGGCGTACCTGGGCGCCGAGACCTAGGAACACCTGTACCTGGCCTCCAGCCAGCTTCGGGGAACCAGGGCTTGGACGTGGCGGCCTTCACCGACCTTCTTCTGTTCGTTGAAGGCCTCCACCCGGGTGTAAACCCTGCGTCCCTCCACCCGCTCCAGGGTAGCCCGGACCCGTACCCGGGCTCCCACGGGGGTCGGCGCCAGGTGCACCACCTCGACGGCGTGGCCCATGGCCTCCTCGTGGGGCTCCAGGTACGGGAGGATCAGCTTGCGGCTGGCCTCCTCCATGTGCTTCACCATCATCCATGTGGCGTACAGGGGGTGCACCAAACCCAGCTCATCAAAGCGGGCCACCATGGCCTCGGTCACCACCACCGAGACTTCAGCCCACGCGCCCGGAGCGAGCCCCGCTCTCATCCCACGGAAGGCACCAGGTCCACGAACAGATGACCGTCCCGTTCAGCCCGTTTCCCCAGGGAGAAGGGCACCGGGTGGCGAAACAAAGGACCCTGGAAGACGAAGGTGTGGTACTCCCCAAATTCCCCGCAGGGATCAGCGCCGAAGGCCTCTACGGCCCGGATGAGCTCCTCATCGAGTTCCCGACCGACCCAGGACCGATCCCCGCGGGCCAGGTCCACGGCCGTCACCACGGCCCGGTACCCGGCGGCCACGAACTCGCGGGCGAGCTGGCCCGTCTGCCCTCCCCAGAGGAGCTCACGGTGTACGAAGCCGCGACGCGTCGTGCGCTCCTCGTACCACGCCCGAACGTCGGCCAGGTGGATGTTTCCGAACAACACCCCTTGAACGCCACGGGACCGGAGATCGTCCAAGAGCTGATCGAACACCGCCTCAAAGGCCTGCGGGTGGGTGTTCCGCTGGATGAGGGAGATCCCCAAGGAGGCCGCCTGGACCTGGATCAACGCCGCGGGGACCCCGTGGAACCTCACCCGGCCGCTAGTGCCCTCGTACACATTCACCAGGTAACGCACATCCAGCCCCGCGCCCCGCGCCCGGTGTAGAGCCAGAGTGGAATCCTTCCCACCGGACCAGAACAGCGCGTACCTTACAGCCACGCCGCGAGCCGCTCCTGCTCGAACCGGCGCTTGTCCTCCCACGCCTCGGGGCTGGGCTCCGATACCCGCACCTGTGGCTGGGGTTGCGCGAGGAAGTTCCCGACCACCTTGGCGGCCTTCTGCCCGCCCACCTCCACGAAGCAGTATCCGTACCCGTCGAACTCCCGGGGTGTACCGAGTCCGAGCTCGTGGAGGATGTGGGAAGCCGCCACCTTCGCCTGGGCTTCTGCGAACACCCCGGCCTTGGGCATGGGCATACCGGTGGCCATGCCGATCTCCACCACATCCCCCACGGCGAATACCCGCTCATGGGGAGTCCGCAGGGTGCGGGGATCGACCCGCACCCATCCGCCGTCCGCCAATCCGCTGTCCAGCACCACCTTCGGTGCACGGTGGGGAGGCACCGCCACCAGGACGTCGCACGCCAGCTCTCCGTCCTCAAACACCACCCGCCCCGGTTCAACCCGCACCACCTTTCGGTTCGGTTCGAACCGGATGCCCTTCGAGGCCAGCTGCCCCTCCACGGCGGCGCACGCAGCGGGCCCCGCCGCAGGGAGAGAGCTGGGCTGAGGGGTGAAGGCGACCATCTCGACCCGGCTCCGAACGCCCCGACGGCGGTAGAAGTCATCCAGCAACAAGGCAGCCTCGTACGGCGCGGGCGGGCACTTGTAGGGTAGGCCCAGGATTCCGACCGCAACCCGTCCGCCCGCCAAGGCGCGCACCTCCTCCGCGCGGTGTTCCACCGCTTGGGCGTCGTACAGGTTCACGGCCCAGCTGGCCCCGGGGACCAGGTCTTCCCTCGTCTCCGCCCCCAGGGCGACGATCAGGTAGTCGTAGCGCAGCTCTCCGTCGCGGGTCCGCACCCGGCGGCCGTGGGTGTCGATGGCGACCACCTCCTCCTGAACCCAACGCGCTCCGTGCCGGGCGACGTTGGCCAGGGGCCGGGTTCCCGTGGCGAAGTCCCCCAGGCCGGCCAGCACCCACAGGTTTCGCACCCCCAGACAGAACGCGTCCTTGCGTTCTACAAGCACCACGTCGTGTCCGGCCCGTGCTGCAGGGCTCAAGGCCGCGGCGGCGCTCAGACCCCCGAATCCGCCTCCCAGGATCACCACCCTTGCCATGGCTCCTCCCCGCCGGACTCCCTCGCGTTCTGCTCACCTTCTCTAAGATACCTGGTGCGGTTACACTAGGGGAGCTGCGCCGGTACGCGTTTTATCGCACGAACTTTCCGGATTGGCGACGCGAAGAGGATGTGCTAGCGTGGGAGTTGCCAGCGGGTGCGCAGCGCCGAGGTGGGAGCGAGGTGCTCCGCAAGGAGTAACCCGGCCTAACTCGGGGCCAGCGGCCGCTGGCGTTTTCTCTTCCTCGCATCTTCGCCGCGGTGTATCCTCACTGAAGGATGGAAGGCTCCCTGGTGGCTTCGCGGCGGCGCCGCACAGTGCCGGTGCGGATCGGAACCGTCACCCTCGGCGGGGGTGCGCCGGTCGCGGTGCAGTCCATGACCAACACGGACACCGCGGACGTCGAGGCGACCACCCGGCAGGTGCGGGAACTGGCTGATGCCGGCAGCGAGCTCGTGCGCATCACGGTGAACACCGAGGAGGCCGCGCGGGCTGTGCCCCGCATCGTGGACCGCCTGCGGGAGACCGGAGTGCGCGTCCCCATCGTGGGCGACTTTCACTACAACGGCCACCTGCTCCTCACGCGTTACCCCGAGTGCGCCCGCGCCCTGGACAAGTACCGGATCAACCCCGGGAACGTGGGCCCCCGCGGCCACGACGAGAACTTCCGCACCATCGTGGAGGTGGCGCTTCGGTGGGAGAAGCCGGTGCGCATCGGCGTGAACTGGGGTTCCCTGGACCCCGCCTTGCTCACGGAGCTCATGGAGGCCAACGCGCGGCGCCCCGACCCCGAGGACGCCCGAACGGTCACGCGTCGGGCCATGGTGGAGAGTGCTCTGCGCTCGGCCCGGCTCGCAGAGTCCTTCGGGCTTCCCCACGACCGCATCGTGCTGAGCGCCAAGGTCAGTAGCCCTCCCGATCTCATCGAGATCTACCGCGCGCTGGCTGACGGGTGCGACTATCCGCTGCACCTGGGCCTCACGGAGGCCGGGCTTGGGACGAAGGGGATCGTGGCGTCCGCCGCGGCGCTCGCGGTGCTGCTGCACGAGGGGATTGGGGACACCATCCGCGTCTCCCTCACTCCAGCCCCCGGAGGGGACCGGACGGAGGAAGTGCGGGTGGCCCAGCAGATTCTGCAGAGCCTTGAGATCCGCACCTTCTTCCCCCAGGTGACCGCCTGCCCGGGCTGCGGGCGGACCACCAGCACCTTCTTCCAGGAGATGGCGCAGCGGGTCCAGGACTACTTACGCAGCCGGATGCCCGAGTGGAAGGAGCGCTACCCCGGTGTGGAAGAGCTGCGGGTGGCAGTCATGGGATGCGTGGTGAACGGCCCCGGAGAGAGCCGCCACGCCCACGTGGGGATCAGCCTTCCCGGCACCTTCGAGGAGCCCAAGGCCCCGGTGTACGTGGACGGCCGCCTCCTGACCACTCTGCGGGGAGAGCGGATCGTGGAGGAGTTCTGCGCGCTGGTGGAGTCCTACGTGGCCGCCCGCTACGGGGTGCCGTCAAACCGAGTGCCTTGACAACGGTCTCCCGCGTGGGTATGGGTGGAGGTGGAGGGGGTTCCCTCCGGATTCCCGCCCGGAAAGGAGGTGACGGCAGATGGTGTGGGCGAACTGGGTCAACGCCGTGGTGGGCGTGTGGTTCGTGCTGTCGCCGTTCGTCCTCGGCTACTCCGCGGACGCGGGGCGGACCGGGACGAGCATCGTGGGTGGTCTCATCCTCCTGATCCTTGGCGCCTGGGCAGCCAGCAACGAGGAGATGCGCCGCAAGGTGTGGATCCAGTACGTGAACGGCCTCGTGGGGCTGTGGTTCGTGCTGAGCCCCTGGATCCTCATGTTCACGGCGGATCCCGCGGCCATGTGGACCTCGTTGGTGGGTGGGGCCATCGCGGTGGTGCTGTCCGCGTGGCTCGCCTTCAGCGTGCTGCCCAAGGAGGCGGCGACCAAGTGAGGCGCAGGAGGGCGCCCGGACGGGCGCCCTCCTGTTCTCCCCTGGACGTCCCGGACTCCCTATGGTAGGATCCCGTGCCACAGAACCCTGGGGAGGTCCGTGGATGCAGGCGCTGCTGTACGCGACCATGTTCCTGTCCGCTTGGAGTGTCTCCCTCACCCACCTCTCCCTGCACTTCCTCCAGATCCCGGAGGAAGACCGGCTCCTCGCGGGCGTGTTCATGGGAGCGGCCTACACCCTCTTCGGCGTTCCCCTCACCGGCTGGGTGTAGGATCACGCGCCTCAGGGCACCCGCCGGAGCTCCGAAGGCGGCACGCCCAGCTGCTCGCCCACGGCCATCCGGTCGAAGTAGATGCGCTCGCCCGCGAATTTTTCGTGCCGGGGGTCCCACGGGAAGTGGATCACCACGGGGAGCTGCACCCACCGGCCCGTGGGGGGGAGCCCGAGCCAAGGCCCGCGATGGGTCCCGCGCATCTCCGTCACCTCGATCACGCCCTGCGGCCCCACCACGATGTCGCTCATGTGAAACGTGACGTCCGGGAACGCCCCGAGGAAGGACAGGTAGAAGTCCCGGGCCCCCTCGTGGCCCTCCCACCGGTGACCTGTGGGCACCAGCTCGTACACGCAGTCGGGGGCCAGGGTGCTCAGAAGGCCGGCGAGGTCTCGAGCGTCCTCCGCCTTCGAGTGGCGCACCCAAAGCGCCCGGATGGTCCGGTAGAGCTCCGGCGTGACCTCCCACTCCAACTGCTCCTGGGGTGTGGCGTGGCTCATGATCCTCCTCCCCCGTGCTTTGTCACACCCGCTTCCTCGACACCGGCCGGTGCGCGCTGCCGCCGTCTGTGGGCACCGGGGTAATCAGCAACTTGTCGATCCGCGGGCCGTCGAGGTCCACCACCTCGATTTCGAACCCGCGCACCATCACGCGATCACCCACGGACGGGATCCTCCCCAGCAAGTTCAGCACCAGCCCCGCAGCGGTGGCGGCGTCCTCCGCGGCCACGTCTTCCTCCCGCAGCCCGAGCTGCTCCAGCAGCTGGTGGAGCGGCAGACGCCCGTCCACCAGCATGGAGCCGTCGGCCCGCACCACCACCGTGGGCTCCTCCTCACCGTGCTCGGAGGGGATTTCGCCCACGAGCTCCTCCAGGAGATCCTCCAGCGTCACCCAGCCCGCGGTTCCCCCGTATTCATCCAGCACCACCGCCGCGTGCTGGCCTGTCTCCTGGAACCTGCGCAGCGCCTCCAACACCCGCACGGTCTCCGGAACCGCGAGGACGGGTCGCATCAGCGATCGCACGGGTCGGTCGGGCTCTGCGCCGACCAGATCGCGCGCGAACAGGACTCCCGCGATGTGGTCCAGGTCACCCTCGTAGACCGGGAACCGGGAGTATGTGGTGGCGCGGATCCGGTGCACCGCCGCCTCCACCGTGGCGTCGGCGGGGATCGCCACCAGTTCCGTTCGGGGGGTCATGACCTCCGCCACCACGCGGCGGGTGGCTTTGAGCACGCCCTCCAGCACCCGCGCGCCCTTCTCCTCGATGAGCCCGGCCCGCAACCCCTCCTCCACTAGCCCCCCGAACTCTTCCACCGTCAGGCGCCGTACCGCCGCACCCCGCTGCCCGACCAGCCACAGCACGGCGTTCACCGCCGCCGCCAGGACCGCAGCCGCGGGGGATACAGCCCGGGCGAACGCCGCCATCGCGGGGGCGGCTCGGCTCGCCCAGTCCTCGGCTCGCGCCAGGGCGATCCGCTTCGGCACCAACTCTCCCAGCACTAGGGATGCGAACGTCACCGCCACCACCACGGTCCCCACGGCCAGGCTCCCCGCGTAGGGGGCGAGGCCTGGCCAGCTTCTCAGTACGGCCGCGAGTGGCTCGGCGAGCCGTGCACCGGAGTACACACCCGCCAGCGTACCCACCAGGGTGATGCCCACCTGCACCGCCGCCAGGAAGCGATCCCGGTGCGCCACCAGCTCCAGCGCCGCCTGCGCCCCGTGGTCACCTTCGGCCTTGCGACGCTCCAGGACGCCGGGCCGTGCGGTGACCACGGCCATCTCCGCCGCCGCGAACAAGCCGTTCGCCAGGACCAGGAGAAGTACCACCGCGGCTTCCCAGTACCACTGCACGGCCTCTCCCCCCCTGATGCGTCACCGGGCCGGGCTTGGGGGCAGGTAGGGCTGCTGGAACAGCACACCGGTCTGCCCCACACCCACAGCCCCGCGGTAGCTGGGGAAGGCGGTCAGCCAGACCTCCACCCAGAACTCCTGCCGCGCCCCGTAGTAGGTGGCGCTGGCAGCCCAGCAGCTGTCGGAGTAGGTCAGGCGGACCTCGTCGTGCACCAGCGTGCCCCCGGTGGGAAAGTACGCCGCGCGGTAGCCTACTTCCCACTGCGGCGAA
>JBEQAH010000112.1:0-6552 GCA_041640435.1 bacterium
GGCCGGCAGGCGTACTTCGCGGCCGCGGACGGGGTACGCTTCCGCCGTCCCGTGACACCCGGGGATCAGCTCCGGCTCGAGGTGAAGCTGGAGTGGGTCCGGGGACGGCTGGTGAGGGTCCAGGGTCGGGCCACCGTGGACGGCGCGGTAGCCGCGGAGGGCGTGTTGACCTTCTCGCTTACGGAGGACTCCGCACCATGAGGGAGGATACGCAGGGACCGCGCATCCACCCCACGGCCCTCGTGCACCCTCAGGCGAGGCTGCATCCCACGGTGCAGGTCGGCCCCTACGCGGTCATCGGGCCGGGCGTGGAGGTGGGCGAGGGCACGGTGATCGGGCCACACGTGGTGCTGGAAGGCCAGGTGCGGATCGGCCGGCGTAACCGCATCCACGCGGGCGTGGTGATCGGCTGCGAGCCGCAGGACCGGCACTTCAGGGGCGAGCCCAGCTCGGTGGTGGTGGGGGACGACAACGTCCTCCGGGAATACGTGCAGATCCACCGGGCCACGGGCGAAGGGGCGGCCACGGTGATCGGCGACCGGAACTACATCATGTCCATGGTGCACGTGGCGCACAACTGCCGCTTGGGCTCGGACATCGTGATCGTCACCGGCTGCGGCCTGGCGGGCCACGTGCGGGTGGACGACGGCACCCAGATCGGCGGGATGGCGGGAGTCCACCAGTTCGTGCGCATCGGGCGGCTCAGCATGGTGGGCGGGATGGCCAAGTTAACCACCGACGTGCCGCCCTTCGTCATGGTGGACGGGGTCCCCGCGCGGGCCCGAGGCCTGAACCGCGTGGGGCTGCGCCGCGCGGGTGTGCCGACCGAGGAGGTGGACCGGCTCCACCGAGCCTTCCGCCTCCTGTACCGTGAGGGGCTGTCGGTGTCCCACGCGGTGGAGCGCATCGTGGCGGAGTTGGGAGCGGAAGGGCTGGTGGGCGAGCTGGTGGCCTTCCTGCGGGAGCGGCGGGCCTCCCGGCGGGGGCTCACCCGTGCGGAGCGACAGCCGTGAAGCCGGCCGTAGGGCTGGTGGCCGGAGAGGGCGGGCTTGCGGAGGTCCTGGCGGAGCGCATGCGCGCCGCCGGCCGGCGCGTGGTGTGCGTCCAGCTCCAGGGTGACGCCGGCCGACTCCTGGAGGTGTGCGACCGCTATGTCCACGTCCCGCTCGACCAGGCCCTGCGCGCTCTGCAGGTTCTGCGGGAAGAGGGCGTCCGAGAGCTCGTCCTGGCCGGCAAGGTGGACAAGCTCAGGGCGGTGGCGGCGCTACCGAGTGCAGGAGGCCTCTGGCCCGCACCCGCAACGGACCGGCGGGATCCGAAGCTTTGGCCCCTGGTCGCGCGGCTGTTGGAGCAGGCTGGGATTCGCGTGCTGCCGCAGGCCGCCTTCGCGCCGGAGCTACTGGCCGGCACCGGGCCGCTGGCCGGCCGAGAGCCGGACCCTCGCGAAAGAGAAGACCTTCGCCTGGCTTTCCACGTAGCCCGCCAGGTGGCCGCCGCGGGCATCCGCCAGGCCGTGGCGGTGCGGGGAGGCGTCGTCCTGGCGGTGGAAGCCGTGGAGGGTACGGACGCCATGATCCGGCGCTGCCGGGAGTTCGGGCCCGGGGCCGTGGTGGCGAAGGTGCCCTGGCCCGGTGCCGACCCCAGGTTCGACCTGCCCGTCGTGGGCCCCCAAACCCTGGAAGCCATGCGCTGGGCCGGCGCTACGGCCCTGGGCGTAGAGGCGGGCAGCACCCTGGTGCTGGACCGCATGGCCCTCGAGGCCTCGGCATCAAAGCTCGGCGTCTCCGTGGTGGGCTGGCCGCCGGAGGGCGGCTAGTGGTGGAAGATCCGCAGGAGCCGGCGCCTCGAGGGGGCCCGCGCATCTTCTTCGTGGCCGGTGAAGTATCGGGCGACGTCCAGGCCGCGCACCTGGCGAGGGCACTCCGGGAACGGCTGCCCGGCGTCGACCTCGTGGGGTTGGGTGGCCCGCGCATGGCTCAGGCCGGGGTGCGGGTTCTCCAAGACACCTCCGGGTGGGGTGTCGTAGGGTATCTGGAGGCGTACGTGCGGATTCCGCTCTTTGCGGTGCGCCTACAGCGCGTGGTCGCCCTGGTGCGCCGGTGGGAGCCGGACCTGTTGGTGCTTGTGGACTTCCCGGGGTTCAACATGTTCGTGGCGCGGGCGCTGAGCCGCTCGGTGCGCACCGCCTACTACTTCCCACCCATGGCGTACGGCCGCCGCGGGCGGCGTGCTGCGGCGTTGGCCCGGCTGCCCGTGCGGGTGCTGGTGACCTTCCCCTTTGACCTGGACGTTTACCAGCGGGAGGGCGCGGACGCGGTGTTCGTGGGGCACCCCGCGGTGGACCTTACGAGGCCGACCCGCTCCAGGGAAGGCCTCTTCCAAGAGCTCGGCCTGGACCCGCACCGCCCCCTGATTGCGCTGCTGCCCGGCAGTCGCGCACAGGAGGTGCGAACCCTCCTGCCCGTACAGCTCGGCGCGTACGAGCTCCTGCGGCAGAGACGGCCCGACCTGCAGGCCGCGGTGGCGCTGGCCTCCGACCGCCTAAAACCACTCCTCGCCGCGGCCCTGCGGACGGCTTGCGCGCCCGTGCCCGCGGCCGCGGGCATGACCGCCGACCTCCTGGCGCACGCGGGTTGCGCCTTGGTGGCCTCGGGCACGGCCACCCTGGAGGCGGCTCTCCTCAGCACCCCCATGGTGGTCATGTACCGGGTTTCCAAGGCTACGGAGTGGATCGCGCGCCGGGTGGTCACCGTACCCTGGGTGGCGCTTCCCAACCTGCTGGCCGGACGGCCGGTGGTGCCGGAGTTGCTGCAAGATCAGGTGCGACGAGACCGGGTGGCCGAGGCCGCGTGGCCGCTGGTGGCCGACCCTGAGCGGGCTCGCCGGATGCGCTCAGACCTGTCGGAAGTCCGGGATCGGCTGGGGCCGCCCGGTGCGGTGGAACGGGCCGCGGATGAACTGGTCCGGTGGGCTGGGTTTGGTTCGGGCGAAGACCATGGCGTACCATGACAGGCGCGCGGCGGCGCTGGTCGCGGTGCTGGCCTTCGTGGCGTGCACGCCGTCGGTACCGGCCCCGCAAGGGGTGCGAGCGCCGCCCAGGCAGACGCTGGTCGAGATCCAGGGCACGCGCCTGGTGTTCACCGACTCCCGGGGCCGCCTGCGCTGGGAGGTGGAAGCCGCGGAGTTGGCCGTGGACCGGACCGGCCGGGTTTCCGTGCTGGCCCCGCGGGGTCGGTTGGTGGAGCGAGGGGGTGTGCAGGCTGAGGTGCGCGCGGACCGTGCCCTCTACGTGCGCGGGAGCGGACGGGTGGAGCTCACAGGGCGCGTGAGGGTGCGCGCAGCAGTAGACCGCTGGCTGAGCGCCGGGAGGGTCAGCTACGAACCCGAACTCCACCGTCTGGTGGCCAGTGGCGGCGTGCGGGTCCGGCTGCGGGAGTGGACGGTCTGGGCGCAGAGGGTGGAGATGGACCCAGGACTCCGTCGGGCGCGTTTTGAGGGCTCAGTACGGGTGCGGAAAGAGGCGGTTCGGTGAAGGCGTGGCGTGCCGCAGTGGTCCTGTGCGCGCTCGTGCTGTCGAGCGCGGGGTGGCTGCGGGCGCAACCCGTGGAGGTGGAAGGAGCGCAGTGGGCGGAGTTCGATCTGCACACCGGTGTGTGGACCCTGCGCGGCGACGGGTTGCGGGTGCGCAGGGAGGATTGGTGGCTGGAAGCACAGGTGGTGCGCTACCGGGTCTCTGACGGGACGTTCGAGGCGGAGGGTCCAATCCGAGCGAGGCAGGCGGAGATCCTCTCCGTCGCTGCATCCACGGCGCGGGGGTCTGTCCGCGAGGGCTGGGTAGAGCTTGAGGGCCAGGTCGAGATGGAGTACCGAACCGAGCAAGGCGTTGTGTGGGTGCGGGCCCCACAGGCTCGGGTGGACTTCGTCCGCCGCCGCGCGGAGGCGCGAGGGGGCGTGGAGGTCGCGTGGGGCGAGGCGCTTCTGCGGGCGCACAGCCTCGTTGTGGACGGGGACGAACTGACCGCCCAGGGGCAGCCCCTCGCCACCTGGGGCCCGATGCGGCTGCGAGCCGGGCTGCTGCGGGCCGCTCTGCGCACGGGGATCCTGTGGGCACTGGACGGCGTCCACGGGGAGCACCCGCTGGGTACGTTCCGCAGCCGCGAGGCGGAGGTGAGGTGGCGGGAACAGGTTGCGACGCTCCGCGGTACCGTGCGGGTGGATCGGGGCGGTGAACAGCTGGAGGCCGAGGAAGTGCGGTACTACTGGAGCACCGGGCGCGCGGTGGCCTCCGGGAGGGCTCGGATTGTCAGCTTCCCCTGAAGCATTTGTTTCCCCCGAGGCGGCCGAGGCTCTGCGGGCTGAGCGGCTCGTGAAGCGGTACGGCCGCCGCACGGTGGTGGCGGGCGTGAGCCTGGAGCTGCGTCCGGGGGAGGTGGTGGGGCTGCTCGGCCCGAACGGCGCAGGCAAGACCACCTCTTTCTACATGATCGTGGGCCTCGTCCGGCCCAATGGCGGGGAGGTGTACTTGGGCCGCCGGAGGATCACGCACTTGCCCGTCCACCTCCGGGCCCGCGCGGGCATCCACTACCTGGCCCAGGAGCCCTCGGTGTTCCGCAAGCTGACGGTGGCCGAGAACCTGGAGTTGATCCTCGAACAGCAAGGGCTGGGCCGGCGGGACCGCCAGGGGCGCATCGCCGCCCTGCTGGAGGAGTTCGGGCTTTCACACCTGCGGGACCAGCCCGCCTACACGCTGTCGGGCGGAGAGCGCCGGAGGGTGGAGATCGCCCGCGCCCTGGCCGTCCGCCCCCGCTTTCTGCTCCTCGACGAGCCCTTCACGGGCGTGGATCCCAAGTCCATCGAGGACATCCAGGACATGATCGCCTACCTGCGCGCCCAGGGGATCGGAATCCTCGTCTCCGATCACAACGTGCGGGAGACCCTGACCATCACCGACCGGGCCCTGATCCTGTACGAGGGTCGGGTGCTCCTGGAGGGCACGTCCGAGGAGCTGCTCCAGAGCGAGGAAGCCCGGCGCTTTTATCTGGGCGAGCGATTTCGGATGTGAGATGCACGGACGGTCCGGACCCCTCAGCGCACCCGCGGCGGCGAGGCTCGCTTCCCGGCCCTGGCCCGCCCTGAGCCTCCTGGATCGGTATCTGGGCGCGGAGCTGGTAGCCGCGTTGGGCTTCGGGGTGGCTGTGTTCGGAGCCCTCCTGGTCGGCAACGAGTTCTTCTACCTGGGCCGCACACTCCTGGACCGGGGTGTCCCGGCCTGGGCGTTCCTGGAACTCCTGCTGTACCGCGTGCCGTACGTCCTGTACTTCTGCCTGCCCATGGCTACCCTACTGGGCACCATCCTGGCGTACGGGCGACTGAGGGAGGCGCGGGAGTTGGAGGCGATGCAGACCGGTGGCGTGGGCCTGACGCGCATCGCCGCCCCCGCCGTGGCGGTGGGCTTACTGGTTTCGCTGGGGACCTTCTGGGTGGGGGAGGTGCTCGTGCCGCTGGCGGCCACCCGCTATCTGGACGTGCTGCCGCGGGTGGGGGTCGCCGCAGCCCGGTCCGTGGTGCGACACGGGATTCTGTTCCGCGAGCGTACCCCGGACGGCGCATTGCTGGTGGTGGCCGCGGAGCGGCTGGACCTGGACGCGGCCACCCTGGAGGGGGTCACGGTGCAGGAGCAGCGAGAAGGCCGGGTGGTGCGCGTGGTGGAGGCACAACGGGCCCGTTGGACGGAGGAAGGCTGGTGGTTCGAGCGCGGCCGCATGGTGGCGGTGGCGGATGGCGCGGTCCTGAGCGAGTTCCAGCGCATGCGGCTGCGGATCCCGCGCACGCCGCAGGAGATCGCGCCACCGGTCCGCACCTCCGGCGAGATGAGTAGCGGGGAGATCCGGGCGGAGATCGAGCGCCGAAGGAGAGCCGGTGAACCCACGAGATCCCTCGAGGTGGACTGGCACGGAAAGTTCGCGCTCCCCGCCGCGGCGGCGGCGTTCGCCGTGCTGGGCGTCGGGCTTGCGGTGCTGCGGCAGGACGCGGGCCGCCGCGGCCTGGGGTTTGGGCTGGCGGTCTTGAGCATCCTCGCGTACTACGTGCTGCTCACCACCAGCACCCTGCTGGGCCAGGCGGGTCATCTGCCGGCCGCCGTGAGCGCGTGGATCCCCAACGCCGCAGCCGCGGGGTTCGGCACCTGGGTCCTGTGGCGGCATCGTTAGATCCCCGCCGGAGCTCGGACGGCCTTGCGCCCCGGGGACAGGCGCTGGCGGTCCTGCTGCTAGTGTGCTTGAGCCTGCTGGGAGGTCTTGTGGGGCTGGGCGCCTCTCCGCTGTGGGACCAGGACGAGACCAAGTACGCGCAGGTGGCACGGGAGGTACTGTGGACGGGCGACTGGATCACCCTGCACTGGAACGGACAACCGTGGTTCGTCCACCCGCCCCTGTACTTCTGGCTCGTGGCCGCCACCGCTTGGTTGTTTGGTCTTGGCGAGTTCACCGCGCGCCTGTGGTCCAGCCTGTTCGGCACGGGGTCAGTGATCCTGACCTACCTTTTGGGCCGCGC
>JBEQAH010000113.1:0-6534 GCA_041640435.1 bacterium
TGAGCTGCAGGCCCGGGTCGGGTGGGATGGGTGGGTGCGGTACGGGAGCTGGAACCCCGTGATCGTGGAGGTGTCCGCAGCCGGGCCGTTCCAGGGCTGGTTGGACGTGGAGGTGACCCAGGAGTTCGGCACCCAGCGGGTGCATCTTCGCACACCCGTCCAGCTGCCCCCACGGGGGCGCCGCAGGTGGCAGTTCGCAGCCTGGCTGTCGGACGTCCGCAGGCCCGTGAAGGTGCGCGCGGTAGATTTCTCCGGACAGGCCTCCGGGGAATCCGAGGTGGCGCTGTCCCCTGAACGGGCCGCGGGCAGCGTGGTGGGCTACGTCGGAGAGAAGCCACCCCTCCCGCCAAAGATGGAAGGTGGAGGGAGTCGCGTGGTGGCGCGGCTTTCCGAGGAGGACCTGCCGGACCGCCCGAGCGCGTACGCCTCGGTGGATCTGCTGGTCCTCGAAGGCCTGGATCCCGCGAGGGTGAACGCGCACCAGCGGGATGCGCTGGAGACCTGGGTGCTGCACGGCGGACGGGTGGTGGTCGCGGGGTCGGTGGACCTGGGAACGCTGCCGTGGATGAGGGTGGGTCAAGAGTCCGGGGCCGCGGTGGCTGCCGCAGATCTCGCGTCGGTGCGCGCGGAGGCAATGCAGCACCTGATCCCCGAGCCCGGGACTCGGCCCGTGCTGGAGCGGGGTCGAGTGGTGGCCGTGTTGCGTGACCACGGGCTCGGGCAGGTGGTGCGCTGGGCAGTGCCCGCGGCGAGCGTACCCCCGAATTCTCCGCTGTGGTTCCTCGCCCTCCCCAACGTGCGGCCGCAGGAGGGGCCGCACGAGCTGCATCCGCGTCCCAGGGCGCCTGTCGGTGAGGCTGCGGCGTGGCTGGGTGCGTACGCACTGCTGTGGATCGTGGCGGTGGGCTTCGCGGACGGCAAGCTCTTCCGGTGGCTTCTGGCAGGTGCAGTACTGCTCGTTGCGGCGCTCGCGGGCGCACCGGTGGCCGCGGACCGCCTGCGTCAGGCCGCAGCCACCCTCGAGGTGCGGGGCGGCAAGGTGGTGGTGGAGGGCCGGGGGTGGACGTACAGCTGGGGCTTTGCGGCCGCGCCGTACCGGGGCCCGTACACGTACACGCTGCCCCCTGCCGATGCTGTCTGGGCATCCGGGCAGTTCGCGGAGGCCACGGTGACCTTCGAACCTCACCGCACCGCCCTGAGCGTGTCCCAGGACTCGGGTGCCCGCGTGCGCATCTGGTGGGAACGGACGGAGTCGCTAGAACCTGCCCCCGTGGTGCGGTGGGAAGGGCAGGCGGTGCGACTCCAGCACGCGGTTGGGGGGCCTAGGGGGTTGGTGCTGTTCCGCGGACGGGTGAGCGGCCTTGAGGCTGCGGGCCCGGAGCTTGTGGCAGGCCGGTGGGAGGCGCTGCCGGTCGGACTCGAAGCCGCGGAAGTGCTCAAGTGGGTGCGGCCCGACGCGGATACTATAATGGAAGGCCGGCCGGTCGTCGCGTGGCCGGACCCGTCGGCCGGGGGGTGGCGATTCGTGGTGGGACCTGCGCCGTGAGCGCGATCGCGATCGCCCGCGGGGATCTGCGAGCCCGGCTCGGGACCCGCAAGGGTCGCGCGGTGCAGGTGGCGTTTGCCGCGAGTGTGTGGCTGCTGGCCCTGCTGGGCACAACACCGGACCGTGAGGGGGAGAGCCCGCTCGGGCCGGTATCCGTGGGGATGCTCGTCGTGGTCACCTGCCTCGTCACTGCCTCTGCGGCCGGGGAGATCGCGTACCCCGGGGAGAAGGCGGTGGCGGACCTGGTCGACTCCCCCTTCTCAGCGTTGCAGGTGGCCTTCGGCAAGGGTCTCAGCGCGGCGGGGTTCGCGCTGGTGTGCACCCTGGCCATCTGGCCGCCCCTGTGGTTTGTGCACGCCCTGCGCGGGGGTTCTTGGCAAGAGGCCGCCTCTCAGGCGGCGGTGGTGCTCGCGGTGAGCTGGGGATTCGCAGGCCTGGGCACAGGGGTCGCTGCGGCCGTGGACTCAGAAGTCAGCCGGTCGGTGCTGCTGTGGGGTGTCGTGGTCGCGGTACTCGCCGGCGCCCCGCTTGCGGGATCGTGGCCGTGGCACCCGCTGCATGCGGTCCTGCCCTCTGCGGAGGGCTGGGCGCGCGGGGTGTGCGCGGGGTCCTTCGGCCTACTCGGGGTGGTGGGGCTGTGGCTGGTCCGGCGTCACGTGGTCAGATCACGCCAGTCGCGCTGAGCGCGCCCGGCCGTCTACTCCGGGCAGGCCGCAGTCGCATTCGTTGGCAGCGGGCGTTGCGGGACGCCGAGCGCGGTGCGGCGGTGGCCCTCGGGGTCGGGCTGGCCGCGCAGCTCGGGACCGCGGTCTACCCGTACGCCGTACGGGCGGAGTGGGTGCTGGCTGCAGGGTTTTTGGCGTTCATCGCCGTCCTGCTGGCCTCCGCGCTCCTGCGCCGTCCCTCGTGGGAGGCGGTGGCCGCCGCGCTGGACCGTGCCTGCGGACTGGAGGACCGGCTCCTCACGTGGCTTTCGGTGGTCCGCGGGCAAACCACGGGCAGGCTTGTGGACCACTTCCTGCGGGACGCGGAGGCCGTCGCGTCCACGGTACGGGCAAACGCGGCTCTACCCCTGAGCCGCCCCCGTCTGAGGGCGGTGGCCGCACTGGCGCTGGCCTCGGTACTGTGGGAGATGGCGGCGAGCGGGATCACGGTGCCCGGCACTCCGGCGCACCGGGTGGCCGAGGTGGTGCGGCGGGAAGGGCGGCGGCTACTGGCCGCGGGCCAGGCGTGGGAGCAACGGTGGCGCGCGCGGGGTTTGTTGGAACCCCAACGCACCGCGCAGGCACTGGCCGCAACCGGCGAGCGCCTCACCGGGCCGCGGGCCAGCGCGGCCACGGCCCTGCGGGAGCTTCGGGCTGTGCAGGAGGTGATCGAGGCTGCGCGCCGTCCGTTCCAGTCCGCACTCCAGCGGGCTGGCGTTCCTGAGGGGACGGAGCCCTGGATGCTGCAGCCGTGGGCGGCGGCGGTGGACCGCGAGCTGAGCAGGATCGCTTCCAGCGTGGACGAGGCGCAGCTTCCGCCGCAGCGCGCGGAGGCCATCCGCCGCGTCCTGCGCGCCCTGGATGCCTCCGCGCCGCTACCGTCCGGCGCACCCGCCCGCCGTGCCCTACAGGAGGCCACGCGCCGGCTGGGTTCCGGCGACACACCGGGCGCGCGGGAGGCGGCGCGCCGGGCGCAGGAAGCCCTGCGGGAGCTGGAGCGCTTGCTCGAGGCAGAGGGCGCGCTTGCCGCGCAGCAGCGGGAGGCCGAGGCCTCCAGCACGCACATCGCCAACGCGCTGCAGTCCGGAGCTGACCCCGAGGCCGCCGTGGAGCGGCCGCACACCTACCCGGCCGGGCCCCGGGACACCACGCGATCCTCCTCCCGCGCCGGCGAGGACCCGGAAGCCCAGGTGTGGCTCGGGCCGGAGCAGGGGATGCAGCCCGGATCGGGGAGTGTGCGCGACAAGCTCGGACCCGTAAGCCCGAGGCTGCCGCATGAGCGCAGGCCCGAGGTGTTGCGGGGCCAGGTGTCGGAAGGCCGGGTGTACACGGCGCAGATCGTGGCGCCCGCAGCCCCCGCACGGGCGCGGACACCCCTTCAGCGCGTGCCGGTGCGGGCGGTGCGGCAGGTGGACGAGGCGCTGGTGCGGGACCGGGTGCCGGCCCGCTACCGGGACTGGGTCCGACGCTACTTCACGGGCCTTGGAGGCCGGTGACCGCCGTGGACGTGGGGGAGTTCCAGGAGCGCTTCCGAGCCATCCGCTCCCAGGTGGGGCGGGTGGTGGTGGGCCACCACGACGTGGTGGAGGGGGTGCTGATCGCGGTGCTGGCGGGCGGGCACGTCCTCCTGGAGGGTGTGCCAGGCGTCGGGAAGACCCTGCTGGTGAAGACGCTGGCGCGGGCGTTGAACCTGTGCTTTTCCCGCATCCAGTTCACGCCTGACCTCATGCCCGCGGACGTGGTGGGGACGAACGTCCTCGTGCAGGACGAACAGGGCCGGCGCACGTTTGCCTTTCAGCGCGGCCCCATCTTCTCGCAGATCGTGCTCGCCGACGAGATCAACCGCGCTACGCCCAAGACCCAATCCGCACTGCTGGAGGCCATGCAGGAGTACGCGGTGACCGTGGCCGGGGTGTCCTATCCGTTGGAGCGGCCTTTCTTTGTGCTCGCCACGCAGAATCCCATCGAGATGGAGGGGACTTATCCCCTTCCGGAAGCGCAGCTGGATCGGTTTTTGTTCAAGCTGCGCGTCCCCTACCCCGACGCGCAGTCCGTGGTGGAGATCCTGGACCGGACCACGGGCGCCCACGTCCCGGATGTGGAGCCCGCCGCGGACGCGCCGACGGTGCTGGCCATGCAGGACCTGGTCCGGGAGGTGGTGGCGGCTCCGCATGTGCGCCGGTACGTGGCGCGGCTGGTGGAGGCCACGCACCCCTCTGGCCCCCACCCCGCCCGCGCGGCCAGGCGGTGGGTGCGCTACGGTTCGAGCCCCCGCGGGGCACAGGCGCTGTTGCTCGGGGCCAAGGTTCGGGCCCTGGTCTGTGGCCGGGCTCACGTGAGCGTGGAGGACGTGCGGGCGGTGGCGCTCCCTGCCCTGCGACACCGCATCCTGCTGAACTTCGAGGCGGAGGCGGAGGGCGTGGACCCCGACGACGTGGTGCGGGCGGTGCTGGAAGACACTCCGGAGCTCGCGCCCGCCCCCGGCTAGACCGTGCTCCTCGAACCCGCCTTCCTGGAGCGTTTGGAGCGGCTGCGGCTGGTGGCGCGCCGCCGCACCCGCGGCGCGGTGGGGGAGCGTCGCAGCCGGAGTCTGGGCCGTGGGGTGGAGTTCGCGGACCACCGGGCCTACCAGGTCGGCGACGACTGGCGCTACGTGGACTGGAACATCTACTCCCGCCTGGACCGGCTGTTCGTCAAACTCTTCGAGGAGGACGAACAGCTGGATGTCCACCTGCTCGTGGACGCCAGCGGCTCCATGCGCTTCGGGCAGCCGTCGAAGCTGGAGTACGCAAAGCGGCTGGCTGCGGCGCTGGGGTATGTGGCGCTGGCGGGCGGCGACCGGGTGGGCTGCGCCGTCCTCCGCGCCGGCCACGTGCGCACGCTGCCGCCCCGCCGCGGCCGCGCCCACGCCCGCCACCTGTTCCAGTTCCTCCAATCGGAGGATGCACAGGGCCACACGGACCTGGCGGCGGCCGCGCGGGCGTACGCGCCCCAGCGCCGCGGCCTGGCGGTGGCCATCGGCGACCTTTTGGATCCCCAAGGGGTGGAGGAGTTCGTGCGGAGGCTGCGGCACGCGGGCTTCGAGACGTTTGTGGTGCACCTGCTGGCAGAGGACGACCTTCAACCCCCGCCCGGCAAAGAGCTGCGGCTGGTGGACGCGGAGACGGGGGAGCGGCTGGAGGTGGACCTGGACGCAGCGGCCGTCGCTGCCTTCCTGCGGGCGCGAGATGAGTTCCTGCGGGCCTGCCAGTCTCTGTGCGCCCGCCTCGGCGTGGCCTACGTGCGGGCCACCACCGCGGTCCCCGTGGAGGAGCTCGTGCTGCGCTCCCTCAGGGAGGCCGGCCTTTTGCGCTAGAGGACGCCATGGGGTTTGCCAACCCATCTGGGCTGTGGTGGCTTGCGGCTGTGCCGCTGGTGCTGCTGTTGCACTGGCTTCGGCCCCAGCGCAAGGACGTGGTGGTCTCCAGCGTGCTACTGTGGCGCCGCATCCTGGGGGAGAGCGCGCGACGCACCCTGCTGCGCCGCCTGGAACGGGACCTGCTGCTGTGGCTGCAGCTCGCGGCGGTGTGCGCGGGCGCTCTGGCTCTGGCGCGTCCGCTGCGCCCTGTTCCCGCCGGGGCCCAGGACCTGGTGGTGGTGCTGGACGCGGGGATCCGCATGCAGGCGCAGGACACCCCGCCGAGCCGGTTCGAAGCCGCGCGCCGCGCGGCGATGGACCGGGTGGCGCGCGGAGGGTTCGGCCGCGTGGCGGTGGTGGCCGCGGCGCGTCAGCCCCGGGTGCTGCAGCCGCTGTCCGCGAGCCGCTCCGCTGCGCTCGCTGCCCTCCGGGCGGCCACACCCACGGACGGGCCGTCGGACCTGGGGGCGGCGGTGCGCCTCGCAACCTCGCTGAGCCCGGCGGGAAGTGCCGTTCAAGTGCATGTCTTCTCGGACCGACCCGTGCGCGGGGTGCACAGCCACGTCTTCGGTGGCCGGCTGGACGACGTGGCCGTAACGGGTGTGGTGGCAACACCTGTCGGTCCGGGACGGCAAAGGGTGACGGTGCGGGTGCGCAACGACAGCCCGCGGGCGCGTCGCGTGGGGCTCTCCGTGCAGGTGGATGGAAGACGAGCGGCACAGCTGTCCGTGCGGCTACCTCCCGAAGGGGAGGGGACGGTGCGGGCTGTGGTGCCCGCAGGGCAGCTGGTAGAGGCTGCGGTCTCAGGCGGCGATCTGCTACCCGCCAACGACCGTTTCCTCACCGCGGGTGCTGTTCCCCCGCGTCCTAAGGTCCTTCTGGTGGGA
>JBEQAH010000114.1:0-6475 GCA_041640435.1 bacterium
GGAAGGTCGACGGCCCGGAGGGGCAGGATGCCCGTCAGCAGGAAGACGGGCGGGCAGAGGTAGTACACCAGTTTGCGCCAGCCCTCGAACCAGGTGATGAGCGAAGCGAGGTAACTGAGTCGCTGGGGGAGGGTCAACCCGGGGCCTAGAAGCGGGTTGTCCAGACGCAGGACCTGCATCGCTCCCTGCCCCCACCGGAGGCGCTGCCGCAGGTAGGCGGGGCCGGAGGCGGGCGCGACCCCGTAGGCCAAGGTCTCGTTTCGGTAGACGGACTTCCAGCCCCGACGGTGCAACCGCAGAGACGTCAGAATGTCCTCTGTCACGGACTCCACCGCGAACCCCCCGATCTCCTCAAGGGCCTTGCGGCGGAGAACCGCGGGGCTCCCGCAGTAGAACGCTGAGTTCATCCGGTCCTTGCCCGGCTGGATGACTCTGAAGAACAAGGCCTGCTCGTGCCCGGTGAGGCCGGTGCGCGGGTCAACCCAGTGCTGGTAGGAATCCACGTTGTAGAACTCCTGGGGTGTCTGCACGAAGGCAACCCGCTCGTCCGTGAAGTAGCCCAAAAGGCGGTCCAGGAACTCCGGCACCGGGATGTGGTCCGCGTCCAGCACCGCGATGAACTCTCCGCGGGAGTGGCGGAGGCCGAAGTTGAGGTTCCCGGCCTTGGCGTGCTCGTGCGTGGGACGGGCCAGGTACCGGCACCCCAGCTCGCGGGCCAGGGCCGCCACCTCGGGGCGGTCCCCATCGTCCAGCACGTACGTCTCGTGCGGGTAGCGGATGTTCCTCACCCCCAGGAGGGTTCGGCGCAGGAGCCACAGGGGTTCATCGTAGGTGGGTACGAAGACGTCCACGGTGCGCCCGGGAGGAGCCGGAGGCGAGTCCTGTCGCTCCGGCAGCCGCCATACCATGAAGAAGAACAACGCCATCTCCACCCAACCCGAGAGCTCCGCGGCCCACAGGGGGAGGGAGAACCACAGGGCCGCAGGGTTGAAGGTGTACAGAGCCCGCCAGGCGAGGTAGACGACCCCGGCGAAGGCGGCAAGGAGCATTGCAAGGCGTGCCAGGCGTTCCCGAGTCTGCATCTGACCTCCTGAGGAAACCGTCCGAGGAGGGGCTACCACGGAGCAAGAACGATGCCAATCGATGACCGCCTGCTGGGTGCGTTCTTCCGATCCATTCCCGGCGCCGCCCCGCGGCGCGCTTGCGCGTGAGCTTTTCCATAGCGCGCAGGGCGGTTACCGGGTGCGCCCGCCCGGGCTGGGGTGTAGACGGGGGCGTAGAATAGAGGGTGCTGTTTGCGGTCCGTAGACTCGATGGCGAGGTGATGCCCTTGAGCCACCAAGACCCCTTCGGCGCGCGCACGCCCCTGGGCGGCACCGGCCTGGCGTACTACCGGCTCGCCAGTCTCGATGGGTTGCTGACCCTACCGCTGGAGCGGCTCCCCTTCACCGTGAAGGTTCTGCTGGAGAACGCGCTGCGGCACGCGGGGAGCGAGCCCTTCCGCGAGGAGGACGTGCAGCGCATGGCCGGTTGGAAGCCCGGGGCGGCCGGGTGGGAGGTTCCGTTCCTCCCCGCTCGGGTACTGCTGCAGGACTTTACGGGAGTGCCTGCGGTGGTGGACCTGGCCGCCATGCGGTCCGCTATGCAGCGGCTGGGCGGCGACCCCAAGCGCATCAACCCTCTGGTTCCCGTGGACCTGGTCATCGACCACTCGGTCCAGGTGGACGCCTTCGGCTCGACCTTCGCCTTCCGGTTCAACGTGGAGCGCGAGTACGAGCGCAACCGCGAGCGCTACGCTCTGCTGCGGTGGGCGCAGAAGGCGTTCGCCAACTTCCGGGTGGTGCCGCCGGGGACGGGGATCGTGCACCAGGTGAACCTGGAGTACCTCGCCACCGTGGTGGCGACGCGCGAGGACCAGAGCGGGCGGGTGGCGTTCCCCGACAGCTTGGTGGGCACAGACTCCCACACCACCATGGTGAACGGGCTTGGGGTGCTCGGCTGGGGAGTCGGCGGGATCGAGGCCGAGGCGGTGATGCTCGGCCAGCCCATCTACCTGCCCGCCCCGGAGGTGGTGGGGTTCCGGCTCTTCGGGACGCCCCCCGAAGGCGTCACGGCCACCGACCTGGTGCTCACCGTGACGCAGATCCTCCGGAAGGTGGGCGTGGTGGATAAGTTCGTGGAGTTCTTCGGGCCAAGCCTGAACCACCTCTCCTTGCCGGATCGGGCCACCATCGCGAACATGGCCCCCGAGTACGGCGCCACGGCGGCCCTCTTTCCTGTGGACGAGGAGACCCTGCGCTACCTGCGCCTCACGGGGCGGGAACCAGACCACGTGGCATTGGTGGAGCGGTACGCGAAGGAGCAGGGGCTCTTTTGGGAGGCGGGGGCAGAGCCGGCGTTCAACCAGGTGGTGGAGCTGGATCTGGGCACGTTGGAGCCCAGTGTGGCGGGGCCGCGCAGGCCGCAGGACCGGGTCCCCCTCAAGGACGTGGCGCGCAGTTTCTACAGCGCCTTCGGCGACCGCATCGGCCCGCGCGATGAGAACGAGGTGGCGACGGGCCGCCTGGAAGCGGAAGGAGGGCTGCCCGCATCCGGGGCAGGCGGGGTCGCGGTGGCGACCCGGCCCAAGACGGTGGACGTGCGGCTGGATGGGGTTCACGCGGAGTTGCGGCACGGGTCGGTGGTGATCGCGGCGATCACCAGCTGCACCAACACCAGCAACCCGTCGGTGATGCTGGCTGCGGGGCTTGTGGCCAAGAAGGCGGTGGAGCGAGGGTTGGTGGTGAACCCGGCGGTCAAGACCAGCCTGGCGCCGGGCTCCGCGGTGGTGACGGAGTACCTGGCGCGGGCGGGTCTCATGCCCTACCTGGAAGCGCTCCGGTTCCACCTGGTGGGCTACGGGTGTACCACGTGTATCGGGAACAGCGGGCCGTTGCCCGAACCCGTGGCGAAGGCCATCCGGGAGCATGACCTGGTGGTGGCCGCGGTGTTGAGCGGGAACCGGAACTTCGAGGGCCGCATCCACCCCCTGGTGCGGGCCTCCTACCTGGCCAGCCCGCCCCTCGTGGTGGCCTTCGCCCTTGCGGGGACTGTGGACATCGACCTCACCAGGGACCCGGTGGGCTACGACCCGAACGGTCGACCCGTGTACCTCAAGGACCTGTGGCCCACCACCCAAGAGGTGCAGGAGCTCATCGATCGCTACGTGAGCCCGGAGCTGTTCCGGGAGCGTTACCGGGACGTGTTCGCGGGCGACGAGACGTGGCGGACTCTGCCGGTGCCCGAAGGCGACCTGTACGCCTGGGATCCCAACTCCACCTACGTCCAGGAGCCGCCCTTCTTCCAGGACCTAGCACCGGAACCCACGCCCCTTGCGGACATCCGGGGCGCCCGGGTGCTGGCGGTGCTCGGGGACTCGGTCACCACCGACCACATCTCGCCTGCGGGCAGCATCCCTCAGGACAGCCCCGCGGGCCAGTACCTGATCGGCCGCGGGGTCCCGCCCGCGGAGTTCAACAGCTACGGCGCCCGGCGGGGCAACCATGAAGTGATGGTCCGGGGAACGTTCGCCAACATCCGGTTGCGCAACGCGCTGGCGGGTGGGCGCGAGGGAGGTTGGACGGTGCATTCCCCGAGCGGGGAGCTGATGACCATCTACGAGGCGGCCATGCGCTACCGCGCGGAGGGGATCCCGCTGATCATCCTCGCAGGCAAGGAGTACGGAGCCGGGAGCTCCCGGGACTGGGCCGCCAAGGGACCGCTGCTGTTGGGGGTGCGGGCGGTGATCGCGGAGAGCTACGAGCGGATCCACCGCAGCAACCTGGTGGGGATGGGGATCCTCCCCCTGCAGTTCGTGGAGGGACGGAATGCGCACAGCCTAGGGCTGTCCGGCCAGGAGGTCTACGACATCGAGGGGATCAAAACGCTCTCGCCGCGCGCCCAGCTGCGGGTGCGGGCCCGGCGCGAGGACGGCAGCCAGGTCACGTTCGAGGTTCTCGCCCGAATCGACACACCCACGGAGCTGGAGTACTACCGGCACGGCGGGATTCTGTCCATGGTGCTGCGGCGGTTGGCTCGATCCTGAGTGGAAAGGTGCGGGCGGGGAGGGTGAAGCCCTCCCCGCCGCCCCGGGGTCAGCGCTTGACCGCGGCCTGCTCACCCGCGCCGTACACTCGGAGCCTGGCCCGCATGTACGGGTGAACCGCGCACACGTACTCGTAGTCTCCGGGCCGGGTCACCTTGACGGTAAACCGGTCCGCGTGCTTCAGCAGGGGCTAACGAGTCTCGCGGGTCCTTGGAGGGCGACGACGTTGTGCACTCCCGTGCGCTCACCCTCCAGAAGATCGAACACGTCCTCGTTCACCCAGGTAACCCGGGCGCCTGTCGGCACCTCGAGGATCTTGGGCCAGAAGCTGTTCCCGACCATGCGGACGAAGGCCCGATCACCCGGCTGCAGACGGACGGGAACATCCAGGTCCGAGGAGCCCAGGCCGAAGGGATCCACCACGCGCTTGGGCCTTCCCGGGAGCGGCAGGTTGGGACCCTCGGGTCGCACCACCGGCGTCCGCGGGCCGCCCGGCTTTGCCACCAGCACGCCCCCCCCGCCCCCTTCATCGTCTGAGTCCCGAAGGCGTGAGTCACGAGCAGGTAGGAACCCTCGGCGGGGACCCGCCACTCGATCACCCAGGAGTCCGTGGGGGCCGCCACGGTGGTTTGCAGGCCGCGCCACACATTGGCCGGGTTGCCACCTGGATAGGCGTACTCCCAGATCCCGCCCACCGCGTGGAAGCTGCCCACGAGGTTGGGGCCCACGTTCAGGTAGTAGAAGCGGACGTAGTCCCCGGGCCGGGCCTGCACGGGCTGCGTCACGTGGCGGAAGTTGTACCCGTTGAACATCACGTACAGGGCTCGGCCGTCCGCGAAGTCCTTGCCGTTGGCGTACAGCTCATGCTGGACGATGAACACGCGCACGTCCGGGGGACGGCCCAGTTCTTCCTCCAGGCGGTAGCGGGTTCGCTTTGGCTTTACCACCACCATCCCGAACATCCCCCCATGGTGTGCGCCATGATCCCGTGCCCACCGGGGGCGCAGTGGTACATGTAGACGCCCGGAAACTCTGCCCGGAACCCCAGGGTGCGGGACTGGCCCGCCGGCATGTTGCCCACGAAGGCCGAGGTCTGGGTGTTGGCCGCATGGATGGACAGTCCGTGGGCGATGGTGTCCGCGTTGCGGACCGTGATCTCCACCTCGTCCCCCTCTTCCACCACCAGGAGGGGGCCGGGAACTCTCCCGTTGAAGGTGAAGGCGCGCCACACCACACCTTCGTCCACCACGAGGGTTTTCCGGGTGGCCACCGGCTCAAACTTTTTGACCTGGGCCTGGGTCGGCGGCCCCACGAAGAGCAACCCGAAGGCTGAAAGTAGTCCTGCCAGACCCACAGGGATCCAACGCCGCATGCCCGCCGCCTCCTCGTCATCCTCGGATCCTCCCCGGGCCGAAAGTCCTGGGCGTGCGGATCCGTCAGGTCCACCATATCCATTCGGGCAGCGCCGGGGCCATCAAGCGGCCAGCTGATTTTTTAGGTCCGAGGGCAAGAGGTGCATTGGTGGACGGCGCCTGGCACGGAATGTGCAGGTCGGGCTGCAGAACTTGGTCACAGGAGGCGCAGATGCTTCGGGTCCTAGAGGCTGCAGCGGCCGCCATGGCAGCCGAACAGGTGCGGGTAGATCTGTTGGCCCACAACCTCGCCAACGCGGACACCGAGGGGTTTCGCCGGCTGCTGATCACCGTGGCGGCGGGACCTCTAGAATCTCTGTACCGCCGGGATGGGGGAGCGCACGTGGGCCTGGTGCGCGCCGGGCCGGGCGGGCCTCAGGCAGCGGTCGACCTTCGACCCGGGGTTTTAGTGCCCACAGCAGACCCGCGGGATCTGGCGGTGGAAGGACGCGGGTTCGTTTTGCTGGAAGGGGGGCGCCTGACCGGTTGTGGGCGGCTTGGGGTTGATGGCGAGGGGTTTCTGACGCTGCGGGGCCTCCGGGTGCTGGGTGCGGCGGGACCCATTCGGGTTGGGGAGGGGCGGTTCCACGTGCGTCCTGACGGAACCGTGGACGTCTCAGGCCGGGTGGCGGGCCGGATCCGGGTGGTGGAAGTCCAGGGTAGCGGCGTCGCCCTGGCGGGATCGGGCGTGTATGCGGCTCCCCCCGAAGCCGTGAAGGACGTCCGAGCTGTCCTGCGGTTGGGTTTCCGGCAGCGACCGGAGGTCAACCCCGTGCAGGACCTCGTCCAGCTCATGGTGGGGTTTCGGACCTACGAGGCCGCGGCACGCTGTGTGCAGATCGCGGATGAGGTGACAAGCCGGCGGGCGGAAGTGGCCCGCCTGTAGGAGGGAGGAGATGATCCGGGCTCTGTGGACCGCAGCCACGGGAATGGTGGCGAAGCAGACAGAGATCGACGTCATCGCCCACAACCTGGCGAA
>JBEQAH010000115.1:0-6445 GCA_041640435.1 bacterium
TACCCGCCGAAGTGGGTGTGGTGGAGGTGTGGGCTGGCTCCCACACCCTGGCGTTCCGATTCGAGCCGTAGGGGAGGGAGGACCGTGGACAGGCCCTGGTTCGAGGTGGAGCACTATATCGGAGGGGAGTTTCGTAAGGGCAAGAACCGCTTCGAGGTCTTTTACCCGGCCACCAACGAGGTGATCGGCACGGCACCGGAGGCTTCCGCGGACGAGGTGGACGCGGCGGTGGAGGCAGCCCAACGGGCGTTCTCCACCTGGAGCCGCACCCCGGTGGCGGAGCGGCGCCGAGTCCTACACGCCTTCGCCCGGGCCCTCCGGGAGGAAGCGGTCGATCTGGCGCGGGTGGAGACGTGGGACGTGGGGCGGCCCATCCGGGAGAACAACCCCGACGTGTACATCGCCCGGGTGGCTAACAACATCGAGTTCTTCGCCGACTTCGCGGCCACCCACGGGAGCGAGGCCTTCCTGATGGACAACGGCTACGTGAACTACGTGCAGCGCATGCCGGTGGGTGTGGCAGCCCTCATCACCCCCTGGAACGTGCCGCTGCTGCTGGAGACGTGGAAGATCGGGCCCGCCTTGGCGTTCGGCAACACCGTGGTCCTCAAGCCTGCGGAGTACACCCCCGTGGGAGCCTGGCGGCTCGCCCAGATCGCCCACCGCGCGGGCCTTCCTCCGGGCGTGCTGAACGTGGTTCACGGGTTCGGTCCGAACTCCGCGGGAGAGTTCCTGACCCGGCACCCCCTGGTGCGCCTGATCTCCTTCACCGGCGAAACCACCACGGGCAAGACCATCATGGCGGCCGCCGCGCCGACCTTGAAGCGCCTGAGCTTCGAACTGGGGGGCAAGGGCCCCAACATCGTATTCGACGACGTGGATCTGGACCGCGCGGTGGAGGTGAGTGTGCGGGCCGCCTTCTTTAACCAGGGGGAGTTCTGCCTGGCGGGTCCCCGGATCCTGGTCCAGCGCCGGATCTTCGACGCCTTCTTATCCCGTTTCGCCTCCGCCTGCGAGCAGCTCCGGCCCGGCGACCCCATGGACCCCCACACCACCCTGGGCGCCCTCATCGCGCCCGAGCACCTGGAGCGGGTGGTGGGCTACGTGGAAGAGGCCCGCGCCCAGGGCGCCCAGGTGCTTTTGGGCGGAGACCGGCCCCGGCTCCCTGCCCCCTTTGACCGCGGCAACTTCCTCAACGCCACCGTGATCACCGGGGTTCGGCATGCGGACCGCATCTGCCAGGAAGAGGTCTTCGGTCCTGTGGTCACCGTGATGCCCTTCGACACCGAGGAGGAAGCGGTCAGCACCGCCAACGACGTCGTGTATGGTCTGTCGGCGGTGGTGCAGACGAAGGACGTGGGCCGTGCCGTGCGGGTGGCCAACGCCCTGGAGGTGGGCACTGTGTGGGTGAACGACTTCTTCGTCCGGGACCTGCGGGTGCCCTTCGGAGGCATGAAGTCCAGCGGCATCGGCCGCGAGGGCGCACAGTACAGCCTGGAGTTCTACACCGAGGCCAAGACCGTATGCCTGAGCAACCGCTAGACCCGGAGCGGCTCGCGGCTCAGCTGGAAGAGGCGCTGCACACCCGCCGGCCCATCCCGCCCCTCAGCGAGGCTGGGCTGGTGGACGTGGCGCAGGCGTACGCGGTCCAGCAGCGCTGGCACGCGCTGCGCCTCGGGGCCGGCGAGCAGCGAGTCGGCCGCAAGATCGGGCTCACCAGCGCCGCCATGCAGGCCCAGCTCGGGGTCAGCGAACCCGACTACGGCTCCCTGTGGGCCTCGCGGCACGTGCCCCAGGCCGGCGGGCGGGCCGAGGTTGCGTTCGACGTGTTCGTGCAGCCCCGGGTGGAGGGCGAGCTGGTCTTCCTTCTGGGGAGGCCGCTGCGCGGCCCGCACGTGAGCGTGCAGGACGTGCTGGCCGCCACCGAGGCGGTGACGTGCGGGATTGAGATCATCGACTCCCGCATCGCCGACTGGCGCATCAAGATCACCGACACCATCGCGGACAACGCGTCCTTCGGAGGGTTCGTGCTGGGGCCCTGGTCGCCCCAGGCCCGGCACGAGGACCTGCGCCTGGTCGGCATGGTCCTGAGCCACAACGGTCAAGCAGCCACGGAGGGCGTGGGCGCCGCCGCCCTCGGTCACCCCGCTCGGGCTGTGGCGTGGCTTGCGAACAAGCTCGCCGAGTTCGGGGAGGGGCTGGAGGAGGGTGATGTGGTGTTCTCGGGCTCCTTGGGTCGCGCGGTCCCGGTGCAACCCGGCGACGTGGTGACCCTGGAGATGGCCGGCTTCCCTCCTCTCTCCCTGCGGTTCACCTGACGGGAGAGCTCCATCGCGCCCCAGCCGAGGTCTTTCTGGCCGCCTGGACTCAGAGGCCGCCTAGACTCAGAGGTAAGGGGCCGCGGGTGGGAAGGGTGCCCGGCGCTCGCCGGTCCTGGGCTGGACCCGGCGGGCCGTGGTCAGAAACCCCGTATGCGCCACCATCCGGTGCGCCGGCCGCACGCTCGCTCCGGCCAGGTTCCACGGCCGCACCAGTGTCTCCGTGGTTTCCACCAGCGCGAAGAACCCCGAGGCCCGGAGCGCCTCCGCGGTCTGGTGCGCCTGGGGAACTGTGGGGACGTAGGAGGCGAAGATCCCCCCGGGCCGCAGCGCCTCCGCCGCGTGCGGTACCACCCGCCACGGTTCGGGCACGTCCAGCACCACCCGGTCCGCTGGCCTGTCGGGGATCCCTTCGTACACGTCATGTACCCGCATCAGGAGGTTGTCCGCTGGGCCGTGGAGGGCTTCGATGTTGCGGCGTGCCGATTCCAGGAACTCGGGTCGGACCTCGTACGTGAACACAAGCCCCCCGGCCCCCACCGCCCGCAGGAGGGCCAGCGTCAGCGCCCCGGAGCCGGTTCCGGCCTCCACCACACGGGCTCCGGGGTAGATGTCCGCCGCCACCAGGATTGCGCCCAGGTCCTTGGGGTAAACGGGGGTCGTCCGCCGCGGCATCTCCAGCACGTACTCCGCCATCGTGGGGCGCAGGGCGAGGAAAACCTCGCCGTGGCTGTTGTGAACCACCACGCCTTCCTCCTGGCCCAGAAGCGCGTCGTGGTCCAGCCGGCCCCGCAGGTCCTGCACCCGTCCGGGCTGCAGCCGGAGCAGATACCGGCGGGCCTTGCGGTCCACCAGAAGCACGAGCTCGCCCGGCCGGAAGGGGCCGGCCCTCATGCGGGCCCGCGGCTCCCGCCAGAGGTGACCGCCGCGGGCTCCCGCCCGGCCGCGGGCACCGCGACCCGCGCCTGGAGCTTGCGCGCGACCCGTTCCGTCATCCGGCAGAAGGCGCAGACCTCAGCGGTGGTCGGCTGGCCGCAGTGCACGCAGCTTTGCAGCGCCACAGGCTCCGACGCCGTCCGCAGCAGCGGCCGCAGCTTCTCGAGGAAGTTCCAGTACAGGCTCTGTTTGCTCCCCGGCGCATCCCGCTCTAAGACGTTCAGAGCCTCCTTTAGCAACAACGATCGCGCCCCCACGCTGTTCGGACACTCGTCCAGCACGTAGTCGATGCCCCGCAGCACCGCGTAGGCCGCGGTCTCGCGCTCCGCGATCCGGTACAGCGGCTTGACCTTCCGGGCCAGGCCCGGGTGCGCGCTCTCCAGCACCGGCGCTTGCCGCACCAGGGCCTCCACGTTCCCTGCGATCAGGTTCCCCAGGAGCACCGCGGCCTCGTCGTCCAGGTTGTGGGCGGTCGCCACCACGTCGAACCCCCGCTCCACCGCCACGCGGTTGAACAGGTATCGCTTGCTGAGCCCGCAGGCGGAGCAGGACACGCGCCCCGAGAGCTCCGCCATCCCCTCCACCCCCACGCCGTACTCCGCCGGGATGTCCACCACCAATAGCGCGGCCCCGCGGGACCGCGCGAACGCCTCGCACTTCTCCTGGGATTCCCGGGAGTAGGCGCCGATGCCCAGGTTCAGGTGGAGCCCGGTCGCCCGGTAACCCAGGCGCAGCAGGACGTCCCACAGCACCAGGCTGTCTTTGCCGCCCGAAACGGCCACCAGCACGGTGTGCTGAGGCCCGAACATGCGCTCGCGCCGGATAGCCCGGTCCACCTGCGCCTCAAACCACTCCAGGAAGTGCGAGCCGCAGAAGGCCGTGTGGTGCCGGCGCACCTCCACCTGGGCAGTGGCCCTGCACTTGGCGCAGCGCATGGCTAGCCTCCGGACACCACAGGCCGGATCTCCACCTCGTCCTCGTCGCCAACCGGGGCGTCCCGGGTCAGCAGCTCCGCGCCCCGCACCACCAGCACGGTCTCCGGGTTGAGCTGCAGACGGTCCAATAGCTCCCGCACGGTGCACACCCCGGAAAGCTCTACTTCGCGCCGCTGGTGTCGGATCCGGACCTTCACGGGGTCATCATAACGGAGCCGCTGAGACGGCTCAACCGAGGACGTGCCGCCTCACGCGCCGCCCTCGGCCGCACCTGGCTCCGCACTCGGGGTGCGGGATCCCGCCGCAGCCTCGCTGCGCAGGATCCGCTCCCGGAGCGGGCTCAGAGCCAGGTACCACCAAGCCCTCCACCGCTTGCGGTGCACCACCTGATAGCTGCAGTTGGGGTAGGGGCGCGCACCCAGCATCTTCTTGTACGGCTCTTCACCCCGGAGGAGGTCGTACCAGGCGTATCCGTCCCCGATGGCCGCACGAATGCGCCACAAGGTCAGGATGATCCCGGGGGAGAGGCGGTGCATCCCGTGGAGGTCGACCGCAGAGAGGTAGCTGTAGACAGACTTCCCAAACCGGAGATCGTACACCGCAGCCAGGGCAGTCGTACCGACCTTAAGCCAGCAGAGATCCAGCCAATGGTGCTTCGCCAGCCCCTCGGCGAGCAGCTGATGGAAACGTGCCCCTCTGGCGTTCATGGACAGGCCGTCACGTCCCCTCCGCTTCCACTGTTCCGTGTGAAGTCGGAGGAACGCCTCCATGCCCGTCGCCGCATCCCCGGGACTGTCCGCGCGCACCACCCTCGCTCCCAGCTCCTCGAGGCGCCGAGCCTTTTGCAGCAGGCGTTTGCGGGTCGGGCGGCTCAAGACGCGCAAGTACTCGCCCCAGCTCGCCGGGAGAGGTACGCGCCAGGTGCAACCCGCGCGGCCGGAGATCCAGGCTCCCCGTTCGCGAAGGTGCGCAATCAATCGATGACTGGCCTCCGCCTCCTCCGGCGCCTCCGGCATCCAAAGCACATCCCAGGAGGGATCCTCGTACACAGCCTCCGCCAGGAGTGCAGCCACCGGCCCGGCCCAGTCCGGAGCCGACAGAATCCCGCTGTAGTCCGCCTCCGGGGTCCCCAGAGCTCTTAGCCGCCGCACTCCGGACCGTGTGCGCTCCCAGCAGAACGGGGCGAGGCCCACCAGCCGGTCGCCGGCCCACACCCCCACCACGTGCCAGCGCCTTCCGTGGCCGAAGGCTATCCACCAGGCGTGCGCCCAGACGGAGGTCTGAAAGATGGAGCCCCCGGCCAGCCCGACGAGGGCGTCCCAGGGACGGGCCAACTCGTCGAGGCTCTCCGGTGTCTGGTACAGCCGGACTCGCAGCGAGCCCCTGGGTGCGGACTGGCCCGGAGCTTGTTCGCGCGCACCCGGCCGATGGTCCGGGGAAACCCTGGTGGGCGCTGGAGGACTCGAACCTCCGGCCTCTTCCGCGTCAAGGAAGTGCTCTCCCTCTGAGCTAAGCGCCCACTCCCAGGACCTAGTATACGACGCCATGGGTTAGGTAACCTCGCCCGCCCGGCAAATCCCCACGGGTTGCACCTCAGGCCAGAAGCCGGCCGGCCACCTCTTCGTCGGTGGCGGCCTGGTCTGCCTGCTCCTCCACCTCACACGCCTGGAGCTCCAGGTAGACCTCGTAGGCCTCCGGGGAGATCATGGACTTGAGCCGTTCCTCCAGCTGCACCTTCCTGGCGAACAGGCGCTCCTGCACCAGTCGCCGGTACAGCCAGAGGGTACGGGTGCGCAAGGCGTGCAACCGGTGGAGGTCCTCAAACGTGATATCCCGCCGTCCCTCCAGCTCCGTGACTGCTCGGAGGACGCGCCGGAGTTCCCCGACCAGGCGCATGGCCGGGGGTTCACCTCCGTTGTCCGCGAACAGCCGCTGCTGCGCCAGCAACGTCATGAACCGCTGCTCCGCGGCGTCCAGCGCCGCCTCCAGGTAGCGGATCGCCCTGTCGTTCATGGATCTACCCCACGCCCTCCGGACGGACCCGCGCTGGCTCGATGGCCGGCTGCGGCCGCAGCGCAGGCTCAGGCTGCGGCAGCCGGTCGTCTACCCACAGCAACAGGGCCACCCACACAAAGAGCACCGCCAAACCCGGCCAGGGCGTCGCGAAGGTGGCCGCGGCGACGGCCGCCAGGCTCGCGTCCAGCTGCAGGCCGTACAGCGCCACCAGGCCCCGCTGAGGGCCGGCCCACCGGAACA
>JBEQAH010000116.1:0-6431 GCA_041640435.1 bacterium
TCCAGAGGGGTCATGGAAGCGAGATCCAGGGAGGCGATCTCCTCTTCCACCTCGGAGGGGACGAAGAGGGGCAGAGCGGTCTGCACAGCCCGCACCCGGCGAGCCAGGGCGCCCTCAGCCCGGCCCGAGCCCTGAAGGCGCGCCAGCAGCTCGGAAGCCCGCTGGGTGACCTGCCGGGGCACACCCGCCAGCTGCGCCACGTGAATCCCGTAGGAGCGGTCGGAGGCTCCCTCGGCGACGCGGTGCAAGAAGACCACCCGCTCACCCTCCTCCCGCACCAGCACGTTCAGGTTGAACACCCCGGGCAATCGGTCCGCCAACTCCGTGAGCTCGTGGTAGTGGGTTGCGAACAGCACCCGGGGCCGGTTGTGCTCCCACAGGTACTCCACCACCGCCCACGCGATGCTCAACCCGTCGTAGGTGGCGGTCCCGCGGCCCACCTCGTCCAGGATCACCAGGCTGTGCTCGGTGGCGTTGTGCAGGATGTTCGCCACCTCCTGCATCTCCACCAGGAAAGTGCTGCGGCCTCCCGCCAGGTCGTCGGCCGCGCCCACCCGGGTGAACACACGGTCCACCAGGCCCACGCGGGCGGACCGCGCGGGGACGAAGGACCCCATGTGCGCCATCAGGACCACGAGCGCGTTCTGCCTCAGGTACGTGGACTTGCCCGCGAAGTTGGGACCGGTGACCACCGCGATGCGGCGGCGGGCGTCCATGCGCAGGTCGTTGGGCACGAAGGGCTCTTCCAGCAGGCGCTCCACCACAGGGTGCCGGCCCTCGCGCACTTCCAGCACCGGCTCGTCCACCAGCTCCGGCCGGGTGTAGCCGTACGCCTCCGCCACCTCCGCCAGCGCGCACAGCGCGTCCGCGGTCGCCACGGCGGAGGCAGCTTGCAGCAGCGCAGGCCCGCAGCACACCACCTGGTCCCGCAGCCCGCAGAAGAGCTCGTACTCCCGCTCCCGCTGTCGCTCCTCCGAGTTCAGGATGAGCGCCTCGCGCTCCTTCATCTCGGGTGTCACGTACCGCTCCGCGCCCACCAGGGTCTGCCGGCGCTCGTAGTCAGGCGGGACGCGGTCGCGGTGGGCCCGCGTGACCTCGATGTAGTACCCGAACACCTTGTTGAATCCCACCCGCAGACTCTTGATCCCCGTCCGCTCCCGCTCCCGGGCTTCCAGGTCCCGGATCCACCGCTTCCCTTCCTGGGCCGCGCTGCGCAGCTGGTCCAGCTCGGGGTCGTAGCCGGCGCGGATCAGCCCGCCCTCGCGGGCGCTCGCGGGCGGATCGGGGACCAGCGCGCGCTCCAGCTCGGCGCGCAACTCGTCGTGGGGATCCAGGTCGTCCCGCAGCTCGCGCAGGAGATGACTCCGCGCGTCTGCCAACAGTGCTCGCAGCTCCGCCACCGCCGCCAGGCTGCGGGCCAGCGCCACGAGGTCGCGAGGTGTGGCGGACCCGCTGCCGCAGCGGCCCACCAGCCGCTCCAGGTCCGCCACCCGATCCAGCTGCTCTTGAAGGCGGGCGCGGAGAGGGCCGGTCTGCAGCTCCGCAACGGCATCCAACCGCGCTTCGATCCGGGCGCGGTCTCTCAGCGGGGCCAGCACCCACCGCCGCAGCAGCCGGCCGCCCATGGCCGTGCGGGTGCGGTCAAGTACCCCCACCAGCGTCGCCCTGCGGTCCGTGCCCGCCAGCGGCGCGATGAGCTCCAGGCTGCGGACGGCTGTGGGATCCAGGCGCACCGTCTCATGGGGCCAGTACACCTGCAGCCGGTGGATGTGGCGGAGCTCACTGCGCTGCGTCTCCCGCAGGTACTGCACCAGGGCGCCGGCGGCACCGGTGGCGAGGGGCAGGTCCGCGCAGCCAAAGCCCTCCAGGGACGCAACGCCGAACTGTTCGCACAGCACCCGATGGCTGGTGTCCGGGTGGAACCGCCACCGCTCATAGGGTGTGCACGGGCAGGGAGCAGCCGGCGGCGCTGCGTCGTCGGGGTGCAGCAGCTCCCGGACTCCGAGCCGTTCCAGCTCCCCCGACACCTCCGAGGCGTCCAGCTCCGTGATGAGGAACTCTCCGGTGGAAAGGTCGACCACCCCAAGCCCCCAGCGCGTCCTCCCAGGCAGGACGGCGGCCAGGTACACGTTCTCCCGCGGCGGCAGCATCGCCTCGGAGGTGACCGTCCCGGGCGTGACGACCCGCACCACCTCGCGCCGCACCAACCCCCTGGCCTTCCGGGGGTCTTCTACCTGCTCGCAGATGGCGACTCGGTAACCTCGCTCGAGCAGCCGGCCCAGGTACGTTTCGAGAGTCTGGTGCGGGATCCCGCACATGGGCACCCTACGGCCCTTGGCCACAGGCCGGGAGGTCAGGGTGAGGTCCAGGACTCGGGCGGCCACCTCCGCGTCTTCGCCGAACAGCTCGTAGAAGTCGCCCAGACGGAACAGCAGCAGCGCGCCCGGGTGGGCGCGTTTGAGCGCCTGGTACTGGCGCATCATCGGCGTGTCCATCGTGTACCGTGTTCTCGGGGTATGGACAGGACTCCTGGTGACCAAGCACCGCTTGTGGCGGTGGTGGGTCCCACGGCGGTTGGGAAGTCGGCGGCGGCTGTGGCGCTGGCGGAGGTCATCGGCGCCGAGATCGTGTGCGCGGATTCCCGCACCGTCTACCGCGGGATGGATGTGGGCACCGCAAAGCCCACACCCCAGATGCGGGCGCGGGTCCCGCACCACCTGTTGGACGTGGCGGACCCGGGCGAGGTGTTCACCGTGTGGGATTTCCAACGCCTGGCCCGGGCCGCCATCGCGGACATCCGGCGCCGCGGCCGCGTGCCGCTGCTGGTGGGCGGTACGGGGCTGTACGTGCGGGCACTGATCGATGGCCTCGCCCTCCCGCAGGTGCCGCCGGACTGGCAGGCCCGCCGCGCCTGGGAGGAACAGGAGCGCGAGCGACCCGGGACCCTGTACCGACGCCTTGCGGAACTGGACCCGGAGGCGGCGGCCCGCATCCCGCCCACGAACTTGCGCAGGGTGATCCGCGCGCTGGAGGTGGTGTCCCACACCGGCCGCCGGCTGAGCGAGGTCGTCGGCCGGGGACCCGGTGAACCCGCGGTGCAGGTGGGGCTGGAATTGGACCGCGCCCGGCTGCATGCCCGGATCCGACGGCGCATCGAGGAGCAGCTGCGGCAGGGCCTGGTGGACGAGGTGCGGTCCCTGCTCGAGCGCGGGGTGGACCCCTCCCGGCCGAGCCTGCAGGGCTTGGGCTACAAGGAGCTGGTGCCCTACGTCCGCGGGCAGATCTCCCTGGAAGAGGCGGTGCGCACGCTAGAGCGCAACACGAGGCGGTACGCGAAGCGGCAACGGACATGGTTCCGGGCTGACCCCCGCGTCCAGTGGTTGGACGTCGACGATCTTTCGCCCGAGGAGGTGGCCGGGCGGATCCTGGAGGTGCTGGCTCACGTCGGCCCCTAGCCCGGTGCCAGGGTCTGTGGGCTATCCTAGGGCTGCGGCCAAGATGAACCGAGGAGGGGACATGGCGCAGCAAACCCGCACGCTGGAGTCCGCCAGGCTGGCGAAGGTTCCCGCGTACCTGTTCGCGGACCTGGACCGACGCACCGAGGAGTTGCAGCGCCGCGGGGTGGACGTCATCAGCCTAGCGGTGGGTGACCCGGACCTCGGCACGCCGGAGCACGTGGTTCAGGCGCTGCACCAGGCTGCGCAAGACCCCGAAACGCACCGCTACCCTCCGTACGCGGGCACCACAGGCTTCCGCGCCGCGGTGGCGGAGTGGTACGCGCGGCGGTTCGGCGTGCAGCTGGACCCGCAGGCTCAGGTGCTGGCCCTCCTGGGGTCCAAGGAGGGCCTGGCACACCTGCCGTGGGCGCTGCTGGACCCGGGGGATGTGGCCCTGGTACCGGATCCCGGCTACCCGGTGTACCGGGTGGCCACCTTGCTGGCGGACGGCGTGCCGCACGAGGTGCGGCTGCGGCCGCAGGCGGAGTTCCTGCCGGACCTGAGCGAGGTGCCGACCGAGGTGGCGCGGCGGGCCAAGCTGATGTTCCTGAACTACCCCAACAACCCCACCGCGGCCACAGCGGACCTGCGGTTCTTCGAAGAAGTGGTGCAGTTCGCCCGGGAGTTCCAAGTGGTGGTGGTGCACGACAACTCCTACTCGGAGATCGCCTACGACGGCTACCGGCCGCCGTCGTTCCTGCAGGCCCCCGGCGCGCTGGACGTGGGGGTGGAGTTCCACTCGCTGTCGAAGACGTACTGCATGACGGGGTGGCGGCTGGGATGGGTGTGCGGCAACGCGGAGGTCGTGGGGGCCCTGGCAAAGCTGAAGACCAACCTCGATAGCGGCGCCTTCGTGGCCGTCCAGCGGGCGGGGGAAGCTGCGTTGCGGGGCCCGGAGGAGCCGGTGCGGGAGCGGGTGCGCACTTATCAGGCGCGTCGCGACCTGGTGGTGGACGCTCTCCAGGAGGCGGGGTGGAGGGTCACCCGGCCCCGCGCCACGTTCTACCTCTGGGCGGAGGTGCCGGACGGCTTCGACTCCATCAGCTTCGCGCAGCACGTGCTGGATCGGGCGGCGGTGGTGGTGACGCCGGGCGTGGGCTACGGGAGCATGGGGAACCGCTACGTGCGGCTGTCCTTCACCACCCCCGAAGTGCGGCTGCGCGAAGCGGTGAATCGGTTGCGCCGCTTGCGGTGAGGAGTTGAAGCTCCCCTTCCTGGTCGGGAACACCCATCGCCTCTCCAGGGCCGCCCGTGAGGCTGCGCGGGCGCTGCGGGGACAGGTGTTCTCACCGGAGGCAGCCTGCGATCCTGAGCTGGCCCGGCGGCTCACCGCCCTGGCGCACCTGAGCCGTCGGGAGGTGGGCGCACTCCTCTCCCGGCACGGCACCGTGGCGCACGTGCTGCTCGGCCGTAACTGGCCGGGGCTGGAAGGTACGTTGCAGCGCCGACGGGACGGCCGGCCCTGCGGCCTGCGCCTGATCCTGGTGTACGACCAGCGCGACAGCTACCCCTTCGAGGCGGACCTGGAGCTTTTGAGCTCTGCGCGGCTGGACTTCCTGGTCACCGTGGGCCACCACAAGGGCGAGTTCACGGAGGCGTGGGTGGCCACTGCGGCCGCTGCGGGCTCCCCGCACCTGGAGGGGCCGTTCGACCTCACCGCGCTGGCCTACGTGCACGCCCTCGACCGCATCCGCGCCGCGGAGGACGCCGCAGCACGCGCCGATCGGCAGGCGGAGCGGGCCGAGCGGGCGGTGCTCGTGGGCCTCGTGGTGCCGGGCAAGCCCGGGTGGTCCACGCCGGAGAGCTTGGAGGAGCTGAGGCGGCTCGCGGAGACCGCGGGCGCGGACGTGGTGGACGTGCTGACCCAGGAGCGGCCGCGTCCGGACCCCGCCACCCTGATCGGGCGCGGCAAGGTGGCAGAGCTTCGGGGCCTGGTGGAGCGGGAGGCCGCAGACCTGGTGATCTTCGACGAGGAGCTCAGCCCGGCGCAGCAGCGGAACCTGGAGGAGGAGTTGGGCGTAAAGGTGCTGGACCGCACCGCGCTCGTGCTGGACATCTTCGCCCAGCGAGCTCGCACCCGGGAGGGTCGCCTCCAGGTGGAGCTGGCCCAGATGACGTACCTGCTGCCCCGGCTGGTGGGTCGGGGGGTGTTGCTGTCGCGCCTCGGCGGGGGGATCGGCACCCGCGGGCCCGGGGAGACACAGCTGGAGACGGACCGCCGGCGGGTGCGGCGCCGCATCGACGAGCTTCGGGCCCGCATCGAGGAGGTCGCCCGCGCGCGGCGGACCCAGCGCCGCGCCCGGCAGGCGGCACAGGTGCCCGTGGTGGCCCTGGTGGGGTACACCAACGCGGGCAAGTCCACGCTGCTCAACGCGCTCTCGGGTGCGCAGGTGTTCGTGGAAGACAAGCTGTTCGCGACCCTGGATCCTACGGCGCGCCGGGTGCGGCTGCAAAACGGGCGCGTGGTGGTCGTAGTGGACACCGTGGGCTTTCTCCAGAAGCTGCCGACCCAGCTGGTGGCAGCCTTTCAGGCCACTCTGGAGGAGGTCACGGAGGCGGACGTGCTCGTGCACGTGCTGGACAGCTCGCACCCGGGATGGGAGCGGCAACGGCAGGCGGTGGAGGCTCTGTTGGAGGAGCTCGGCGCGGACGGCAAGCCCACCATCTTGGCCCTCAACAAGGTGGACCGCCTGAACCCGGAGCGGGTGGCGGAACTGGTGGAGCGCACGGGCGGGGTAGCGATCAGCGCCCTTCGCGGGACAGGCCTGGAAGCTCTGCTGGCCCGCATCGCCGCGGTGCTGCCCGCGCCATGGCCCAGGGCCCGGCTGCGGATCCCGTATGCGCACGCCCGCGTCCTGTCTGAGGTGCGCGCGCAGGGCCGGGTGCTGCACGAAGAGTACGGGCCGGACGCGGTGCACCTGGAGGCGGAGCTGC